>JANPJC010000120.1:0-13428 GCA_031425315.1 Chitinophagales bacterium | reverse complement strand
CATCCGTACGAACATACAATAATGCTGCACCGGCTCTCTTAAAACTGTTTCTGCAAGCCTCTTCAGTTTGATTGAACTGTAGTGCATAGTTATATTGAACAATAGAATCGTCTGTATCAATCCACTGCATTTTGCCTGTCTCCACATCTTCCACCTGCACAAGGCCGATCTTAGGCAACTGCATATCCATTTTATCATACACTTTCACACCAATAACATCATGTTTACTTCCCGCCACACGTAACGCATCGTCATATTTGTCAACCATAAAGTCACTCAAAATAAATGCGATACTTTTTTGCTTCACCGAATTATTGAAAAACCTAACGGCTTCATTCAGATTTGTTCCCCTTCCTTTGGGTTCCATTGTCAACAGCTCTCTCACGATATACAATACATGTTCTCTTCCTTTTTTTGGCGGAATATAGAATTCAATTTTATCACTGAAAAAAATCACACCAACTTTATCCTGGTTGTTGATAGCTGCAAAAGCCAGCACTGCACAGATTTCTGTGATGAGATCTTTCTTACGTTGGTGTATGGTTCCAAAAAGCGAACTTGAACTGATATCCACCAGCAGCATCATGGTGAGTTCCCTTTCCTCTTCAAACAACTTACTGTATGGATGACCAAAACGTGCGGAAACATTCCAATCAATAAAACGAATGTCATCACCCGCCGTATATTCTCTTACTTCTTTAAACCTCATTCCACGGCCTTTAAACGCAGTATGATACTCACCTGTAAACAGATGGGTGGTAAGCTTTTTACTTTTAATTTCAAGCTCCCTTACTTTCTTTAATATTTCCGCTGTAGTTAACAATCAGGCTTTTTTATTATAAGTTCAGGAACTAAGGCACATCTACTTTAGCGACGATCTGATCAATGATATCCTCGACATTTACATTTTCTGCTTCAGCTTCATATGTCAGACCGATACGATGACGCATCACATCCCGGCATATTGTTCTTACGTCATCAGGAATTACATATCCTCTTTTATTGATAAATGCGCTGGCCTTTGCTGCCAATGCAAGATTAATACTTGCGCGCGGCGAACCACCATAAGATATTAAAGGTTTCAATTTGTCGAGTTTGTACATCTCAGGAGAACGCGTTGCAAATACCAGATCAAGAATATAGTTCTCAATTTTTTCATCCATATACACTTCCCTTACCAGGTGTCGTGCCTGCACAATTTCAGGTACTGAAACCACCTGGTCAACCGATGGAATTTTAACTCCCAACACATTCTGACGAATAATCAACTGCTCTTCCTGTTTTGTTGGATATCCAATTACTACTTTAAGCATAAAACGGTCAACCTGTGCTTCAGGCAGCTGGTAAGTCCCTTCCTGATCGATTGGATTTTGAGTGGCCAGCACAAGAAACGGTTCGTCGAGTTTGTGTGTGGTTTCGCCAATGGTTACCTGACGTTCCTGCATAGCCTCCAGCAAAGCACTCTGCACTTTGGCAGGCGCACGGTTAATTTCATCAGCCAGAATAAAATTGGCAAAAATGGGCCCTTTCCGCACTACAAATTCATGTGTTTGCTGATTGTATATCATAGTGCCGATAACATCGGCAGGCAATAGATCGGGTGTAAACTGTATACGGCTGAATTTAGCTTTAATAGTTTGGGCAAGTGATTTTATCGATAGTGTTTTAGCGAGTCCCGGAACACCTTCCAATAAAACGTGGCCGTTGCTGAGTAAACCAATCAACAACCTGTTTACCATATGATGCTGGCCAATAATTACCCTGCTGATTTCTGTTTCGATTTTATCGACAAACTGAGATGCGGTCTGTATCTTCTCATTTAAAAGCCGGATATCTTCTGCGGTTTGAGCCATATTTGGATTTTAAGCGATGTAAATTACGGATTCCTATCTGCAATCATTTTGCCAAACTGTAGTAAAAACGGTAAATATCAATCTTTTGTATACTACAGCTTAAGGTTTATGCAAAACGCGTGGAGTTTCAAAGGGAGGGAATACTATTAAATATCGATATAACATATAACGGCTATCCCATTCATTTTATTAAAAACATATGCCAACATTGTTATTTCAGTGCGGGAAAGCGTACAGTGTTATACTCGCCTTGCAGTCTTTCTATAGTTAAGATCAGATATACGTGATTGTTGCTTAAATGGCGAAATCCTCGTTCAGAGTGCCTGTTTATAAAATAAAAATGATGGTTAGACCTGTTCACCCCAGGTATTTTCCTACAATGGGCAGCCTGCGGCCAACACCAAACGCCTTTGCGCTTACGCGAATAATGGGACAAAACTGATTACGTTTGTACTCGTTAGTATTAACCAGTTTTAATACGCGGTTAACCAGAGAAGGCTCAATGCCCATTGAAATAATTTCTTTGGGGCCTTGTCTTCGCTCTATATACTGATAAAGTACTTTATCAAGAATATTGTAATCGGGTAAACTATCGCTGTCTTTTTGATTAGGTCTTAATTCGGCGGACGGAGCTTTATGAATAATGTTTACCGGAATGATTTCTTTTTCCCTGTTGACATATTCAGCCAGCGCATAAACCTGCATTTTGTATACATCGCCGAGAACACTTAAGCCACCGGCCATATCGCCGTATAGTGTACCGTAACCAGTTGCCAACTCACTTTTATTGGAAGTGTTTAATAAAATATATCCGAACTTGTTAGATATCGCCATTAAAAGATTTCCTCTCGTGCGACTCTGAATATTTTCTTCGGCTACGCTGAATGGTAAGTCGCCGAAAATTGGTTTCAGGGTGTCCAAAAATGATTCGTAAACATTTCGGATAGGGACAATATCAAATGGATTGCCTAAATTTTTGCTGAGTGCTTCGGCATCAGTAACAGAATGACCTGTTGAATATGGAGATGGCATTAAAATAGCCCTGACATTTTCTTCTCCTAATGCTTCACAGGCAAGTGCAAGCGTAACTGCGCTGTCAATTCCTCCACTGCTGCCCAATATCGCTTTGCTGAACCCCATCTTCTGAAAATAATCTCTGATACCCAAAATCAACGCCTGATATATCTGACGGATATTATTGGGATGCACCAGGTAATCGATGATTTTCGATGGGTCATTAATTTTACTCACGCGCATTTCCTTATCCATCGCAGCCTCCAACCTGCCAGGAATAACCATTGTTGTATCCGAAACATCTACAACAGTGTTAGTATTGCTATTATTTCCATCAAGTAAATCACTATCTATCAAAGCATAATCCTCCTCAAAATATTTCATCTCTTTGATAAGGTTTCCCTTTTTATCCAGTACTAAACTACCACCATCAAATACAATTTCTGTTTGGGAACCCACTGCATTGCAATACAATAAGGGCAGTTGATATTTCAACACATTCAGCCTGGCAATTTCTTTCCTGTCTTCATCATGATCGTAGTCAAATGGTGAGGCTGAAATATTTATCATAATATCCGGCTGCTGTTGCATCAACTGATCCATTGGGCAAATACGATACAGTGGATTATCACCAAGGTTCCATATATCTTCGCAAATGGTAATAGCTATTCGCTTACCCCTAAAGGTTACAGTGTTCCATGAAAATGCGGGTTCAAAATACCGGTATTCATCAAACACATCATAAGTAGGTAATAGTGTTTTATGCACCACAGTTTGCACTTCACCATCTGCTAAAAACCACGCTCCATTGAAAAGATCTTTCCCTTCAGCAATCGTATTGCGGGCGGGGGCCCCAACGATCACGCCAATACCTTCAGTGTGCCTTGAAATCTCCATTACTGTTTCTTCACACTGCCCGACAAAATCTTCAAATTCAAGAAAATCGCGCGGAGGATATCCACAAACACAGAGCTCAGTAAATACCACAAGGTCTGCATTGGCCGTTCTGGCTTTCGCTATACCATCAAGTATTTTAGCTTTGTTAGCAGAAAAATTGCCGATATGATAGTTCTGCTGCGCGAGAAATATTTTCATACTGTAAATTTCAGCATTTCCGATGATATTCGAACGCCTGCACCTTTTGCTGATTTAATCGTCATCAAAGCCTGAATGATGGCTTTCATAATAAAATTGATTTCAGCGCTAAGCTTTAACTATTTTTATGCAGCGGTTCATACGCTGACTATTGGTTTTCCGTTTATTAAACACTTTGTCATCAGCCGCTAACTGATACCACAATAATTATGAAAAATCTCTTACTACTTTCAATAATAGTTCTGATAGTCACTATAGGATGTAAAGAAAATAATAAACCACCTGACACATCTGCCATTAAAATCGATCTAACTGTTCAACGCTTCGAAAAAGATTTTTTTGCGTTAGATACCACAAATCTTACTGATGGACTCAATGGGTTGCAGAACAAGTATCCAGTCTTTTACCGCGATTTCCTTGAGCAGATACTTGGCATCCCTTCCAATGATACTTCTGGCATGGCTATAACTGCAATTCGCCAGTTTCTGAACGACTATAAGGCTGTGAAAGATGAGGCAGATAAAGCCATTACCGATTTTACCCCGATAGAAATTGAATTAAAAAAAGGGTTAGCGAATGTCAAATATTATTTTCCGGAATACAATCTGCCCACTAAATTGATAACATTTATAGGTCCAATGGATGCATTCGCCGAAGGGCAAACGGGCGGTTATGGCGACATCATTACTACCGATGCTTTAGGGGTTGGCTTACAGCTGCATTTAGGTGCGGGGTCCTTTTATTACACAAGCGAGATGGGACAAAGGTTATACCCTTCTTACATTTCAAGAAGGTTTACACCGCAGTACATTTCGGTCAACTGCATTAAAAATATCATTGATGATTTATATGCAGGTAATCCAAATGATAAAACATTATTGGACATCATGATTGACAAAGGAAAAAGGTTGTATTTACTGGAAAAATTTCTACCGGAAACACCAGACACTTTAAGAATTGGATATACAAAAAATCAACTTGAAGGGGCGGAGAAAAATGAAGGATTGATATGGAACCTCTTTGTGGAAAACAATCTTCTCTACGATTCGGATATGCAGAAAATAAAATCCTTTGTTGGAGATGGACCTAAAACGGATGAGTTGGGTGATGGCTCCCCAGGTTACATCAGTTTATTTACAGGTCGTGCAATTGTAAGAAAATACATGGAAAATTTTCCAGAAACCAGTCTCAAACAAATGCTTCTGCTCGACGCTAAAACTTTATTGGCTGAATCGAAATACAAGCCAAGATAAATGCAATTTGTTTTTGGAGGATAGGCAGCATTTTATTGATAGATCCTCCGGTCAACGCTCAAAGTAGAATGGAATAGAATACAGTCAGCAATAACAGCCATTCACTTTACACTCTACACTTCGCATTTCGTACTTCAAATTTCGTACTTCTTTAAATTCACCATTGACCTATTCACGCATTCACAGGTATTCACTTTATTAGCTGTACACTTCCCATTTCGAACTTCGCACTTCGTACTTATTCAAGCTACCTGTAACTCCATCGGCTTCTGGCCCATCTCTTTCATGAAACGGAAGTGTGATCCGATTGCAGATCTTGTTGTAGGGAAGTAATTATATCGCAGATCAAATTTCTCACATGTTTCCTGTACAATTTTACTGATAGCAGGATAGTGAATATGACTGATGCGGGGGAAAAGATGATGTTCAATCTGGTAATTTAATCCGCCCACCATCCAGGTCACAATCATATTTTTTGATGCAAAGTTGGCTGTTGTTTTTACCTGATGAATAGCCCACTCATTTTCGATTTTTTTAGGATCTATTCCCGCTGCCTCAAACTCTGCATGCTCTACCACGTGCGCCAACTGAAATACCAAAGCGAGGGTAAGACCCAATGCAAACTGTACTGCTACAAACCCTACAAACCATTTCAACCAGCCGACCATTACAATGGGAACTACAATGTAAATCGCAATAAAGAAAAGTTTACCTGTCCAGAAAAGGATATGATCTTTCGGATCCATTTTGTTGATTGGAGTGGTATACACTTTTCTGGAAAAATATTTTACATAATCCATAAAAAACATAAACACGGAAGTGAATCCGTACAGCAAAAACATGTAGTAGGATTGATATTTATGCATCGGCTTCCAAGGCTGAGTGCTGCACTCGCGCATGAATGGCATGTTATTAATATCATCATCTATGCCATCTATATTGGTATATGTATGATGAACAATATTGTGTTTGATCTTCCAGAGAAATGCATTACCGCCCAGGAAGTTATGCGTCAATCCAAAAACTTCATTCACCCACGACTTCGTAGAAAAACTTCCGTGACAGGCATCATGCATTACGTTGAATCCAATAGAAGCCATTCCGACACCCAACACAGCGCAAAGCGAAACAGCTATTGACCAATGCATTGGCACAGTCAACAAAATGACATATAAAGCGATTACAGACGGAATGAGAATTAGTGTCTTGAGATATAATTTCCAGTTACCGGTTTTGCGTAGATTATTTTCTTCGAAGTAATGATCTACTGACGTCTTTAGCGAGTTGAAAAAAAGGCGGCTCTTGTTGTTAAATGTAACCTTATACATACTTAAAATTCTGAACTGAAACAATTAATTGCTGAAACTGATGATGAAATTCTAAAAATCAGGGGATTAATGATAAACAACCCGGAGAATTTCGTCAATTTCAGGTTGCAAATATACGGAGAATGACACTTGAATCGGTGTTAATTAATTCATTTTAAAGGGCACAACCATGTAGAAAACAGGAATATTAACATCGAATATTTCCTTGGTGAGTTGATTCTCCATTTGATAGGTACCATACATTTTGCCCATTTCTGATCTTAGGTTACAGCCACTGATATATTGATATTGTTCTGTAGGATTTATCATGGGTTGCACTCCCACCACTCCTTCGCCTTCAACCTCCCGCTGACTGGCATTACTATCGTAAATATTCCAATGCCTGCGCAATAACCTCACAGGGAAATTATTATTATTTTCAATTGTTACCCTATAGGCAAACATATATTCACCATTGATAGGGTTGGAATAATCATGCTGATAGAAGCTCTCCACGCTTATTTTAACTCCGGATGTAACCTTCGAAACCATAGGGGGCATGGGTTTGTATTCTAAAACTACAAAAAATTATAACGTCGATGGGTAACTTTTGTTCATTATTACGCTATAGTTCGTTTTTCCGATTATTTTTGTCACCTCAGAGCTATTAGCTTTAAAATTCCCCTTAAGAGTCTGTTTACATTACAAATAAGAAATAATTACAATATTATGAAGATCGCAGTTGCAAAAGGAGATGGAATAGGGCCCGAAATTATGGATGCAGTCATCAGTGTCTTTGTCGCCAATAAGGTACCCCTTGAATACGAAGTGGTGGAAATGGGAAAATGGGTTTTTGATAAAGGATTTTCTAATGGCATGACGCCTGATGCACAAAAGACTATCGAGCAGTTAGGTATATTATTCAAAGGCCCGATGGAAACACCAAAAGGGAAAGGAGTAAAAAGTGTAAATGTTACCGCCCGTAAAACATGGAACACTTATGCGAACAAAAGAGTATTTCAAACCCTGCATGGCGTAGACACTGTATTCAGCAAGGCAGGTATTCCGATTGATATCACTATAGTCAGAGAAAACATTGAAGATACTTATGGTGGAATTGAACACATGCTTACCCATGATGTGGCTTTGAGCCGTCGTTTTATTACCCGTCCGGGAAGCATGCAGGTGATCAGGTATGCCTTTGAAATGGCCAGACAGAAAGAAGCGAGCCGGATTACCTGTGGCCACAAAGCCAATATCATGAAAATCACTGATGGCCTTTTCCTGGATGTGTTTTATGAGGTGGCAAAAGAATATCCGGACCTTAAAGCCGACGATGTGATTGTTGACGACCTCTGCATGAAACTCGTAACCCGACCTGATTTGTTTGATGTTGTTGTTCTCACCAATTTACAGGGAGATATTGTTTCTGATTTATGCGCAGGGCTGATAGGTGGACTTGGATTTGCACCAAGCGCAAACATAGGCGACCACATTTGCATCTTTGAAGCTGTTCATGGTACTGCACCGGATATTATGGGCAAGAATATTGCAAACCCTACGGCTTTACTTTTAAGTGGATTAGCGATGTTGCGCCACCTTGGTTTAATGGAGAATGCCGCCACAATTGAAAATGCGTTGTTATACACTTTGGAAAATGGTGTAAGAACAGGAGATTTTGGAGATCGATCCATCCCAGCGTTAAATACCACCGGATTTGCCAATGCCATTATCAGCAATTTTGGCAAACTTCCGCAACTTGGCGCGAAACCTTCATGGCCCAATAAACCCACCACGCCAACTGATTTCAAATTGCTCATTAATCCAATGATGATTTCGAAAGAGATGGAAGACGAACAGATTGTAGGTGTCGACCTTTTTATTGAAAGCATCGAACAACCTGAAATCATAGCAAAAAAATGTCAGCGTCATGCCGGCGTAAAGTTCAAACTTGTTAGTATCTCAAATCGTGGTACGCAGGTTTGGCCAACCGGATCGGTTTATACTAACCTCGTCAATCAGTATAACGCACGTTTTGAAACACTTGATGGAGAACCGCTTAATCAGCAGGATGTGATCGGACTGTATGTGAGCCTTAGCGGAAACTTTAAAATATGTTCGCTTGAATTGCTCAACATGTGGGCCAATAAAAAAGCGTATAGCTCTGCGCAGGGACAGTGAGACAAGTGCGAAGTATGAAGTGCAAAGTGCGAAGTTAACAGCCGTCTTCTTCGTCAAGCATCAATCGTGAATGAGTGAATGAGTCAATAAGTGAATTTTGAACAGCGAAAAATAAAGCGAAAGAATACCTCTGTCTTTCCCTGCTTACTTCTAACTGCTTACTGCTCACTAAAGTATTGGCTGTTCCTCTGTAGCCCTCTGTGGCCTAAAAGTCAAAAGGCAGGAGGCAATAGGGAAATTCCTTACACATTTTCATCTGCCATTTGCCTTACCTAAAACCTTTAACCTAAAACTTAAAACCTGTAATTGGCTGTTAACTTCCCACCTCCCACTTCCCACTTCGCACTTGATTCCTATCCTTTAAACCGAAACTTATTTTTTGTTAGAAAACTGCGCACTTTCTCTCTCTGATCGCCCTGGATAATAATTTCACCGTCTTTAACAGACCCGCCGGTTCCACAAAACGTTTTAAGTTTTTTCCCGAGTTCCTCCATATCTTCTCCCTTACCTGCAAAACCTAAAACCACAGTAACGGCCTTGCCTGCACGATGTTTTGTTTCAAGGCGTACCAGGAGATTCTGCTTCGATGGTTCCGGTGTCTGTACAACCTCATCCGGATCATTTATATTAAATGCGGGATCGGTACTATATACATATCCAGCTTCGCCTTCTTTCTTTTTCCTGTTCATAAAAATATAAATAAACTACAATATTTATTTAGCTACAACGGCTTTGAGACTAAGATCAAGGCTTCTCGCCTGATGGATCAGCGCCCCAACACTTACAAAGTCAACACCAGTTTTCGCGTATTCAATTATGTTAGTTAGGTTAATGCCTCCACTGGCTTCTGTTTCAAAATCGCCGTTGATGATAGACAAAGCTTCACCAATGGCCGAGGGCTCAAAATTATCAAGCATAATCCGGAACACTATTCCTTTACCAAAAGCTACTACTTGTTTCACCTCATCAATATTTCTGGTTTCAATTTCTATTTTCAGTCCGGGTTTCTCTTTTTGAACATACTGCCAGCAACGGTCAATTGCTTTTTCAATTCCGCCTGCAAAGTCAATATGATTATCTTTCAACATGATCATATCAAACAATCCAAAACGGTGATTTACACCGCCGCCAATTTTTACAGCTTCTTTTTCCAGTAACCTGAAATTGGGAGTTGTTTTTCTGGTATCCAGTAACCGCGTATGATAGCCCTTCAAAAGATCAGCATACTGTCTTGTTAGTGTGGCAATACCACTCATTCTTTGCATACAGTTCAACACGAGACGCTCGCATTGAAGAATGGTGTGAACATCTGCTTTTACGTCGAATGCTACCTCTCCCACCTTCATCTCCTCACCATCTTTTTTGTAGAGGGAAAAACCAGCATCGGGTTGTACCATATGAAAAATAGCTTTTGCTACTTCCACTCCGGCCAGTACTCCAGCTTCTTTAATTTTTAAAACCGCCTGTCCGTTTATGCCCGTTGGTATTACGCTCAGTGTAGAATGGTCTCCTTCACCAACATCTTCGGTAAATGCTTCCTTAACAAGATGAACTAACCTGTCATTAAATGATATCATTCAATGAAGATAAAAAAACCCCGCCTTTTATGGCAGGGTCGGGTGGTTATCAATCAAAAACAAAAATAATGTTGAGGGCACTAATTGCCGGAACTTTCAAATCGAACTTCCTGTAATAATTTTTTATCGCCCCTGATCCTCATAAAAATCGTCGTACGGTACTCGCCATTTTTAGTGGCAAGGCTACCCACACAATATTCAGAATCATTACTATTACCGCGATGCACTACTTTAAAATTTCTGACTCCACTATTCGTGAAAAAATCCTTCAATATCATTTCAGCCTGGCTGGGACTGTAAGAATGACTGCGGTCCTTTAATGTTATATCAACCATACTGTCAAAATATTTTGACATCTTCTGTGCATCCCCTACTTTAATTGCTGAAACGACATCGTCGATTGTATAATCAAAGGAAAGGAGGGTAAAGATTAATGCTATAGGCAATATGCGTTTTAAAGTTTTCAAGATTACATGAATTGTATCATTGAAATCCAAAAATGTGCCAGATTTAAATATTTCAGTTTTGAGACTACATTTTAAAGTTGTACATGGTGTTTAATTTGATCTGAGGCTTCAGATTAATGTGCTGCAATGACTGGTGGTACTGATCAGAAGGTTTATTTCACTGCCTTAAGACTCAATATTTTGAAGTGTGAAAAATGACATTAATCTAACATAATGAGGAAACTCAATGATAATAATAACGGAATTGAATAATTTATAGTTGATTCACTATACAACTCCTTCAATATTTAGCGTTTATGAATTTTTCTATTACTGAAAAAAGGTATTTTTGAAATATGGACCAAAAACGCGCAATTCTACTCATTATGGATGGGTGGGGTTTAGGAAAAATCAAGAATAGCGATGCTATTCAACACGCCAAAACTCCTTTTGTAAGTGCCCTGTATGATCAGTATCCCAATACAACCCTTATCACCTGTGGAGAAATGGTGGGATTACCCGATGGTCAGATGGGTAATAGTGAAGTGGGCCACCTGAATTTAGGCGCCGGAAAAATCGTTTACCAGGAACTTCAAAGAATAAATGTTTCGATCAGAACCGGAGAGTTTGCAAAAAATCCGACACTGCTTAATGCAATCCGGTACGCCAAAAAAAATGGCAAAAAGCTTCACCTTATTGGATTGATAAGTGATGGCGGCGTCCATTCTCATATCAAACATATAATGGCGATTACCGGTGTCAGTCAGTTTGAAGGGCTGAATGATGTATTCGTCCATGCGTTTACCGATGGTAGAGATACGGACCCTAAGAGTGGACTGGGTTTTTTAACTGAACTCCAAACCCATCTTACCGCTACAACTGGTAAGATTGCATCAGTCACAGGGAGGTATTTTGCAATGGACAGAGACAAAAGATGGGAGCGCGTTAAATTAGCGTATGATGCGCTGGTTCATGGCGAAGGTGAAAAAACCAATAATCCTCTTGCTGCTTTAGAGAAATCTTACGAAGCGGGAGTAACCGACGAATTCATTAAACCCATTATAAATGTAAATGAAGATGGATCTCCCCTCGCAACCATTAAAGAAGGGGATGCAGTGATCTGTTTCAATTTCAGAACCGACAGGTGTCGGGAAATTACGGAAGTACTGACCCAAACTCCATTCCCGGAACTAAATATGGAGCCGCTTGTGCTGGATTACACCACTATGACTGAATATGACAAGACTTTCAAAAATGTGCATGTCATATTTCACAATGACAACTTAAATAATACAATTGGTGAAGTTGTTGCCAATCATGGTTTATCTCAAATAAGAATTGCAGAAACAGAAAAATATCCGCACGTAACTTTTTTCTTTAGTGGCGGAAGAGAACAGCCATTTGAAAATGAAAAGAGAATAATGGCTCCATCGCCCAAAGTAGCCACTTATGATTTGAAGCCTGAAATGAGCGCCCTGGAATTAACAGATGCCATTATTCCTGAAATTCAAAACAAAACGGCACATTTCATTTGTCTTAATTATGCCAATGCAGATATGGTGGGGCACACCGGAAATTTTAATGCAGTCATTAAAGCAGTTGAAACAGTTGACAGTTGTGTGGCGAGGGTTGTTACGGCTGCACTTGAAAATGATTATGCCGTTTTTCTTACTGCAGATCATGGTAATGCTGATTTTATGATTAATGCTGATGGTTCCCCCAATACTGCTCATTCCCTTAACCTGGTGCCATTATTCGTTATTGATAAAGAATATAAAGGAGTGCTTAAACCAGGGAAACTTGCGGATGTTGCTCCTTCAATTTTAAAAATGATGGATATCCCCAGTCCGCCTGAAATGACGGGCAACGTTTTGCTGTAACCATCTATGAAATCCGGAAAAACCATATTATTATCCATCCTTCTTTTTGCAGCAATACTTCCGTTGGTATTATCTGCTATATTCCTTGGCGGAAGAATTGTGATCAGAATTACAATGCTGCAAAGTCTCGGCGAAGAAAAAGTATCTGTTATCCGTATACCTGAAAGGGAATTCAAATGGTACGAAGAAAACCGGGAAATCGTTGTTGATGGTAAAATGTTTGATGTTAAAACGATTGCATTGATTGATGGTGTTTATGAAATAACGGGTTTGTATGATGAAATGGAAACGCAGTTAAATGCAATGCTCGAAGACATTCATAAAGACGCGGGAAATAATCACGATAATTCAATAAGTCTCTACCATGTATGTCTTGGATTAATTGCAGAACAACCTTTTCCGGAACAAATTAATCTGGCCAAACTTTCACCGGAAAAAATTTTTCATTCTCACTACTCCTGCGATTTATTAGATATCAGCTACAGACTGATCAGCCCTCCTCCCGAATCGGCACTTATATAATTCCAAATCATTTTTTGTAACAGGATTTATGTAACTCGAAATCCTGTTAACTCTATTTTATTATACACCTGAGAAACTTTTTTTTTAATGAGAAAAAATATAGTTGCCGGTTGTATATGCGTAATTGTTTTCATCAATTTCGGTTACGCACAAACGTCAGACACGGCGATAAAAGATCTGGATGAAGTAATCATTGCATACAACAAATGGGAACAAAATCGAAAAGAAGTACCGAATAAAATTTTAAAATTAGATATAAAAGATGCCAGGTTGAGAAACCCTCAAACCACTGCGGATCTG
>JANPJC010000119.1:0-37640 GCA_031425315.1 Chitinophagales bacterium | reverse complement strand
ATACTTTTCTGTTTTTTATTTGTAGTAAGCTGCACCAAAAAGCCAGTCGAAGATCCTGTTGTTCCCGATCCGGAACCTCCGCCTTTTATACCTGAACTGCCCATTTATAGTGGAGTGGACACACTCCTGAATTGGACAAATGTCTTTCAGGACAATGATGCTAATTTTGATATTATTCAGTTTCCTACAAAAGATACCGGTCACATTACCGACAGTTACTGGTATAATATAGGGAGAATGAAAACTACCTATGACGGCGGCAAAACCTGGTCGCCATTTATTGGATTACCGAAAGAAGCGAATATCATTAAATTTATATCGGGTAATAAAGGCTATGCATTCAGAAATTCAAATGCATCGCCGGGACAGGTTCCACTGGCAACCACATCAGATGGGTGGAAAACA
The DNA here is from genome assembly GCA_031425315.1 of Chitinophagales bacterium. Taxonomy (GTDB): domain Bacteria; phylum Bacteroidota; class Bacteroidia; order Chitinophagales; family Chitinophagaceae; genus Pollutibacter. Next base: position 37,235 of record JANPJC010000119.1, on the reverse strand, counting down.
GGGTACTATGTTTTTAATAGCGGCTTGGTATACACTACAATAGAAGATGTGAGTATCCCTTCTGATACTGCAGGTTACCTTTTTACAAGAGTAGGTCAGTTTGTAAAATTCAGTAATCCAAAACTGGAAAAAATACCTGTATTTACAAATTATGGTTATAAGGTCGACCATAATGTTCATCATTTTTGTTTTACGGATGCAGATAATGGCTGGGTGATTACTGCAAAAACTGCAGGTTTAGCTGGTGATAGAGGGAGCAGAATTCTAAATACGACCGATAAAGGAATGAATTGGAAAGCTCAACTGGAAGATGAGAGTTTATACCTTCAAAGAATTTTCTTTTCAGATAAAGATCATGGTTGGGTGACTACTTATTCAAGCATACTCTACAGAACAATAGATGGTGGAAAAAACTGGATAAAAACAGATATCAAAAAGGCGGATGGATCACGGGTGCAAACTTATAAAATTTATTTTCTGAATGCCAATCGTGGATTTATGACGAGTACGAATGAGATTTTGGAGACTTTAGATGGAGGAGCCACGTGGAAACGATCCTGTAAGGTGGGCAAGGATGCTTTCCGGGATATTACATTCACTGCGCCAAATATTCTTTGGGCGAACGGTTATAAGGGTGTTTACAAATTGATTTTATAGATAAAGTAATTGATTTTGAAGTAGCCATAAAGGTTATATCGACTTTCCAGGTGTTTTTCATATCCTCTTTAATAACTTCTTTCCGGGGGATGGCAATGCTGCATTTAAAATAATCGATTGAGGGTTGTGTCATATTAATGAAAAATCATTAGTATTAGGTCATGTTTGACGGTATACGATATGTTGATCGTAACCGGGTTAAACATTAAAAGCAGAAGCATGACCAAAAACGCCCCGGATCCCTCCAACTTTGATCAATTACAGGAATATGTTGTTTCATTGTTCAATGAACCCGCCGGAACCGGCAAAGTTTCTAAAGCCCTTCAGGAAGAAGAATTGAAATCTATCGGCAACACTATTGGTAGTGAAAGATTTTATTTTGTTGTGGATATGACCACTTTTGAGATCACTCATTTGGGTGGTATTCAGCGTTGGCTGGGGTATTTTGAAAAAGAATTTTCTCTTAAAAAGTATTGGAGCCTCGTACATCCCGGTACACAAAAATCGGCCCATGCTGTGTTTTTACAAATGGCGAACATTCTGTGCACCGGTCAGTTTGAACTTGAGTTTATGGTGCAGCGATACAGCAGCCTCACTGCTCTTCGGCATTCTAATGGGCACTATCTGTTGCTGAAAAGAACCGCCTCCGTTTTTCAGTTCGACAAAAAGAACAGGCTTACCGGTTATCTGAACGAATTCACCATTGTGGGGCCGTACCATGGTGAATCGTTGTCACCATCTTTTTTTACCAACAAAGGTGAAGCGGAATCAGAACGCGGCGAGATCATTATGAGAAAAGTAATGGAGAATTTCCTGGGGATGAAAATTTTTTCTGTAAATGAATTCCACGTAGCCAGGATCTTAGCCTATCAGCCAGGAATCAGTCAACAGAAAATAGCCGAAATGTTGGGGATTTCGCCGAATACTGTTGATACTTATAACAAAAGGTTCCTGAAAAAATCGCGCGAATATTTTCACGTCGATTTTTCAACAGCACTTGAATCAGCACAGTATCTGCGCAATACAGGATTGCTATAATATTAAACCGATCATCTAACATCAAAAAAAATTGAACAGGCTGCCAATTTTCTGTTTTGTGTTTTTCTTTTTGTTTGTGTCGGTAGCACCAACCAATGCCACACCGTCAGAAAGCAACAAAGATTCATTGGAGACAATCAGCTTACTCCGTCTTTCAGAACAAAATAAAAATGCCTCCAAAGCTTTGGCCTATGCTATGGAGAGCCTGTTATTGGCAAAAAAACTAAACAGCCATTATTTAATGGCGAAAGTTTATTGCCGGTTAACTTATTTGTATCGGCAGGAAAGAGCGGCCATGGTATTTGTTTACGACTCACTGTACCTGACCTATGCTGTTAAATCAAATAACAGCCTTTTTCATTTTGATGCACTGCAATTAACAATTAAAGATTACCTCAACATCAATGACCTTCATAATGCAGAAAGATATTTGCTGCAGATGGATACTTTGATGGTGGACAATACAGATGAAACGCGGCTTTGTGTAAATGAGCAGCTCCGTGCATTTTACTACACTAAAAAATTTAAACCCCGGGATGGTTTAGTTCATGCGAAAAAGAGTTTGAAATATGCTGAAAATATTAAAAATCGACTCCTGAAGGGAAGATCGCTTCATCATATCGCAGAATGTTTTAGCTACTCCTTCAAAAACGACAGTGCAGCAATCTATTATTTTTCTGCACTTGATGAATTTAAAGCGATTGCTGATGGGTATGAAATGGCCGGCTGTTATTACGGACTTGCATTCATAAACCAGGTATCAGCGAATATGCCTAAAGCGATTGAATATTACAACACAGCACAAAGGACATATCAACAATCCGGATTTCCAATCGACGCGGCTCATATTAATTTTCAATTGGCAGAGATTTACTTTTCCAGGCAAAAAACAGACAGTGCAGGTGTTGTAATCAAAAATGCAGTTAGAGAGTTTGAAAAATATAAGTTCGAACAGGGAAAATCAATTGCATACAGCTATTTATCAAGGTACTATAGATTAACCAATCAAAAAGATAGTGCCAACTATTATATGGATATTTCTGCTAAAGGGTTGAGTAAACAAAATAATCCGTTGTTCGATTTTTTTAGAGATAGTCATGACGCGATTATGAAAATTCAAGAGGGAGATATACTTGGCGGAGAAACTATGTCGAAAAAACTAGTAGCGAAAATGCGTGACATATTTCCTGCTGAAGTGTTACAGGCTTCCGCCGCCAAAGTAGCTTTAATTACTGATTCGTCATCGCAAATCAGGGATTACACTTCATCATTGTTGAAAGGCGATACTACTGATCTAATTCTCGACAACACATTAGTTAATCCCTTTACAGGTACTAACGTTTTGCTGGATAGTATAGTAAGCATGAAGGTGCAAAACCAGGTAGCACAGATAGAGTCAAAGTATAGGGTTAAGGAGGCGAGGGATAGTACTCTGCTTGCTCAGCAGCAGGGACGTTTATTACAGGAAAAACTTACAAAACGTAACCTCATTTTAATTTTTTCATTGATATTACTGGCAGCAGCGATTGCCCTCACATATACCCAGGTAAAAGGCAGACAAAGAGCAAATGCTGAGAAAAAGAGAGCATTGGAAGATCAGGTGATTATTCGAAACTTAAAGGAGGAATTAGATCATAGGGTTGATAATACATTGAATAATATCGGCGCTATTATACGGAGAGTTAAAGAAAAATCCACTGATAACAGTTCCTTTGAATTGCTGGAACAAAAGATTGATCCGCTGATACAATTGTATAAAATCTTAAAAGAGAATAAATCATCAACAATTGAATTACAGGATTATTTTGAGCAGTTATGTGCAGGTTTAAAATCTTTTTACGATCATCAGGATAATGTGAAAATTATGATTGACGCACCTGTGGAAATGCCTGGCAGCAAGGCGGGCCGTATTGGATTAATTTTGAATGAACTGGTGACCAATTCGTTTAAACATGCATTTACTGAGGATGGGCATGGCACCATCACGATTAGATGTTACCAAACTGATGATCAACAGTATCTGCTGTCAGTTAGTGATTCAGGGAATTGTATCCCTTTAGCGAACACTAACGGCAGCAGAAAGGGGCTAAAGTTGGTGAAGCTCCTTGCACATGAACTGGAAGCAAAGATTGTTGAAAAGAGAAATGAAGGAATTGAATTTGAATTTTATTTTTTTTAAAGGATATCAATGGACGGTACTAAATTAAGGATATTGTTAGTGGAAGATGACGCTTTAAATTATATGGATTTTGAAGAGGCGTTGGAAAACGAAGGGTATGAAGTGTTGTCTCATCCTGACAAACCAATCGTAGATAATTACGACGATGCAGTGGAAGTTGCACTCGCTGGAATTCCCAACCTGGCTGTACTCGATGTTGATATTAAAGGAGACAAGGATGGAATAGATGTTGGATTATTCATCAGGGAAAATTTTGGCTCGCCGGTAATTTTTCTGAGTAATCTGAATGCCAGTAATTACATTGATAGGGCAGGGTTAATAGGAGCTGACGGTTATGTATTAAAGCAGGGAAAGCCTATTAACCTCGAACAATTGAAAACAGATATCATCAGACTTAAACATCTGGCGAATTCATCAGGTACGCTGAACAGGGAAGGCCGTTTGTTGCTGTTGAAAGAAACAACAACTCCGGTTGTAGAGGCGCTCGGATTTCGCCATACCAGAATTGTCTGGAAAGATTTGTTATTCATCAACAGTAATTCCGGCAAAAACAAAGACTATATTGAACTTGTAAGTTCGAATAATAAACGGCATCTGTGCCATCGTTCGTTGAAGGATTTTTTGACCATCCTTCCAAAACAGTTTGTACAGTTTAATGGCCATCAGATCATTAATATCAATCAGTTCACTCACAGGGGAAGAAGTGAATGGATTTATTATATCGAAGAGAATCGTTACGAAATTTCAGAAGCATTCAGAAATGTCAGAACCCTTGCTTTACTCCCGCAACTGACCTTCTAACCTGCCTGTTTTTCTATTTTACCTGCCGCGTATTCTACACGCGGCTTTTTTTATTTATATCTATCCCACTTTTATAACGCGATCGCAATAACTGGTTTTTCAAGACTGTACAGCATTATAAGCTTCCGGAGGCTACGGACTGAATCAACATTCTGTAACCTTAAATGCACGATCATGTTTACGATGGTACACTTTAATTTGAGTGATATCAATGGTATCAACTCAATTATGACTGATTTATTTAAACTATTTAAAATGACATTGAATCCTGATTTGACATACCGCGAGTTTCATCAATACTTTTTCGGTATACACCCCGAACGGCTGGAAATCAGTTTTATTTACAAGGATAATGAAATCGCAGGGTTCTGTACTTCAGGTGCATATCCTAAAAAAGTGAAAGGGAAAAAGGTTGTGATTTTGCGTTCTGCATTTGGATTGCTTGATCAGTACAAAAAGGGGAAATTTCCATTGCACGGCCTGTTCTACAAATACATGCGTTATAAATTAACGCATCTGTTTACTAAGGTTTATGTAACAGGGTTCATGGCAAATCCCCTGATGTATGCAATGATCTGCAAATACACTTTGCAGTGTTACCCACGCCGTAATCAGGAAGTATCTGCTGAAATGACTTCGTTTGCCGATAACCTGCTGGAGTCCATGAACCTGTTGCGAAAAAAAGTGAATCCATTTGTAGTGAAGATTCATTTCCAGGTAAAATTTAAAAAACAGGATATAGAGCGGTTTGAAAATAGTGAAGATGAAGACGTTAGATTTTTCCTGAATATAAATCCTGGATATAATAACCAGGAAGGTGTTTTGGTACTCGTGCCTGTCACACTACAAAACATGATATATGCTTTTATCCGATATCTGCTGAGAGGTATAAGAAAGAAAATTGATGGATTAAGCCGCCCGGCTAAAAATCATTCTCCCGCAACCGCCTGATTATGAAGACTGGAACAGCATCCGAATATACATTTTGGTGCTGTTTCTTATTTTGTACCGCTAAAGGGTACACGAGTAATTTGTTATTGTGCTATTTTGTTCGTTTTTTACAGTTCGCCTCCATTTTCCTATCATTTTTGCGAAAGCCGATGTAACTATTTTGAATAAACTAATGATGGGATGAGGATTTCATTATATATACGCTGATATTTTTATTTTCTATCACAAGTTCATTTTCTCAGCAGGAATCAATCAATTGGTATTTTGGAAAAAATGCTGGCATTAAGTTTACTAATGGACAGCTCGTTTTTCAGCCGGGAAAATCAGTAGTTGTAGAAGGTACAGCAGTGATGAGTGATAGCGCCGGTAATTTATTGTTCTATACAGACGGCATAACGGTATGGGATAAAACTCATTCGGTCATGGAAGATGGTACTGGTCTTTATGCAGGAAACGGAAGCAGTACCCAGGCAGCTTTAATTGTACCTCACCCGGGAAATAGTAACCTGTATTATATTTTTACTTCGTACCAGGATAATGTTGCGTACCCTTTTTTCTTCCACTACTCCGTTGTAGACATTAGTTTGAACAATGGTAATGGCAAAGTAGTAGAAAAAAACACACGCCTGTTTACAGGATATGGACAGGAAAAAGTTGCAGGGATAAAACATAAAAACGGAAGGGATTTTTGGGTGGTTACCAATAAGTGGTTGCAGCAGGGTTACCAGGTTTTTCTGGTCAGTGAGCAAGGATTAAATAAAAATCCAGTTCACCAGGTGGTCGGTAAAATTCCGGAGTATTATGATTTAAGGGGATATATGAAGTTTTCGCCCGATGGACGAAAGTTTGCTGTGTCATTTCCCACAACACATGTAGAGGTGTATGATTTTGATGCTGCAACCGGGCAGATAACAAATCCTGTAAAGATTCCAAAGTATACTTCTCAATATTCCTGCGGGCCATATGGGATTGAGTTTTCCTGCGATTCGAAATTGATTTACATCTCTGAAATAAATGACTGTGTAGAGGTAGATGGATTTTCGTTATTGCAATATGATATCTCAAGTGGCAATGAAGAAACAATAAAACAATCGCGCGTGATACTTGAAGAATCAGCGAAAGGTGTGAAAGAGTCTGCAGGTGCTTTGCAGATGGGACCCGATGGGAAAATTTATATTGCATTTATAAATGCTGACTACATTGGCGCAATACAAAAGCCTGGCATTTCAGGTAACGGATGTGGCTATGTGAAAAAGTTTTTTAAACTCACGGGTGGAGCAAGTAGTCTTGCAGGGCTTCCAAATTTCGTACAATCTTATTTTAATACCCCGGCTGATTTTACTTTTCTAAATAGTTGTAATGATAAAAATGTACAGTTCAATTTACAGTCAGTGGCGTATGATTCTGTCAGATGGAATTTTGGCGACGCACAATCTGGTGTAAACAATAATGCTTTCATTTCATCACCTTCTCATCAATTTTCAATACCAGGGAATTATAGGGTTCAGGTAATAGTATTTGGTAATTGTCGTACGGATACTATCGTTAAGGATGTACAGGCTGGAGGAAGACCGAATATTTTTGGTAAGGATACTTCCATTTGTGCAAATGATTCCCTGGTATTGACCCTTCCGGATCAGGCGCAATCTATCAAATGGCAAAATGGATCACAGAACAAAAAACTTGTAGTAAAAACCAGCGGTCAGTATTGGGCGGAGATTCAGATAGGACAATGTGTATTTAGCGACACCATCAATGTAACTGTAAAGCAATTGCCGGTTTTAGAAAATGTAAGAGACACTACTGTTTGCAACGATAATCTTCCGGTGCTTGTTGGTGATAGTATTGCCGGAACAAATTATTTGTGGAGCAATGGATCAACCGGTGCTTATCTTTCTGTTGTAAAACCTGGGAGTTACCCACTCACAGCACAGTTGAATGGTTGTACAACAGAAAAAACAATAGAAGTAAAACTTTATCCTGCTCCAGCTTTTTCATTGGGCAATGACACATCATTTTGCGAAGGTAGTTCGCTTCAAATGCAGCAAGGCCAGGCAGAATTGACCTATCTCTGGCAAGACGGAACAACAGGATTGGGCCGTACAATCAGTCTGCCTGGATGGTATTCCGTTACTGCAAAAAACAAATTCGGGTGTACAACAAAAGATAGTATTCAAATTGGTATTAAACCTTTGCCCGTATTTGATTTGGGTAGCGACACCACATTGTGCAACACGCAGGAATTAAATATTGATTTGTCAGGAATTGGTGATAGTTACGTTTGGCAAAACGGTTCAACAAGTCCGGATTTCAGTATCACACAGGCGGGTTTATATCATGTTACAGTCGGTAGAAATGGGTGTTCAAAAAAAGATTCTGTCACCGTTTTTTCCGCACGGGTGCCATCACCCGATCTTGGCCCGGACCTTGACATTTGCCCGGGTGATGTGTTGACCCTGAATCCACGCATAGGGGGTCAGTTAATTTGGGATAATGGCAGCACAGCTCCCACTTTGCTGGTTACAAAACCCGGTACCTACAGCGTTACAGCCACCAACGGCTGTGGATCTTCGGTGGACCGGATTGTTGTTAGAGACGGAGTTTGTGAGTTATATATTCCCAATGCGTTTACACCCAATGGAGATGGGAAAAACGACAGATTCAAGCCATCGGGTACTAACCAGCCGGAAGAATTTGAAATGCAGATTTTTTCACGATGGGGTGAGCAGTTATTTAAAACCAATTTGCTTGCGGAAGGTTGGAATGGTGATAATCGCGGAGAAAAGCTACCCGCAGGAAATTATATCTATACCATCAGTTACAAAAACAACAGTAATGTAATCGTTTATAAAAAAGGCACCGTCACCTTGATAAGATAAATCAAAGAATATTCGGAATGATTAAATTACTCTTCGCTGGTGATTGACTTCAGCATATTTGAAATGTAGTAGAGATTAAATCCTGATTTCGCAAGATTCTGCAGCCGGAAAATCTTATATTCAATGCAAATGCGATTGCTTTTTTGATAGTTTCACTGTTCATATTGCTCCAGGTAAATTGGTGGTGGGTTGCTGGTATTTATTTACTGTTGATGGCCATTGCTTATTTCATTCAGGAGAAGCTAATATTTAAACCAGAAAAACTGGCTGCAGATTTTAAGTTCAAATATGATGCGCCTTTCAGGGAATTATTTTTTGAAATTGAAGAAGGCGTCAGTATCAATGGACTACACTTCCATCGCGAAAACCCGGAAGGACTCATTCTGTATTTTCATGGTAATAGCAGAAGTATAAAAGGATGGGCAAAATACGCGGTCGACTTCTATAGGTATAACTACGAGGTACTGTTGCTTGATTACAGGGGATTTGGAAAGAGTACCGGTAAAAGAAGTGAAGTCGGTATGCTGAGTGATATGCAATTTATATATGAGAGTTTAAAATTGCAGTATCCTGAATCGCATCTTATTTTGTATGGCAGAAGTATGGGAAGCGGATTCGCTGCTAAGCTTGCATCAGATAACAATCCACGATACTTGATTCTGGATGCACCTTATTATAGCTTCTCGAGGGTAGTCGAAAGATTTCTTCCATTTATGCCCGTTCAGTTTGTGTTGAGGTTTAAATTACGCACTGATCGCTGGATCAAAAAAGTAAAATGCCCCATCTACATTTTGCATGGAACGAAAGATTTGCTGATTCCTATAAAACACAGTATAAACCTGCAGCAACTTAATCCTGGAAGGGTTACATTAATCAGAATTAACGGTGGCGGGCATAACAACCTTCCTTTATTTCCTGAGTACCATAATTTTTTACGTAATATCCTTCAGTATTGATTGGCGCAGTCATTGGAAAACAATTGAAATAATTTATTGTATAATGCAGTCTGCATGAAAAGAAAAAAATGGATCGGGATTGTTCAGTGGATTGTAATTACTTATTCATTGGTGGGAATTGGTTTGTATTATCTGCAGGATCAGATAATTTTTCGATCCGAATCTTTACCACCTGATTATGTTTACCGCTTCGATAAACCATTTGATGAAATAAATATCCCTTACAACAATCAATCAAATATCAATATAGTTAGATTTAAAGTGGATGATAGTATTCAAAAAGGCGTAGTACTTTACTTTCATGGCAACCGAAGCAATATCAATTATTATGCTCCTTTAGCCAACATTTTTTTAGAAAAAAAATACGAAGTGTGGATGGTAGACTATCCAGGTTATGGTAAGTCGACCGGTCAATTGGAAGAAAATGTTTTCTACGCCTATGCCGAACAGTTATACAAACTCGCTGCGCAATCATTCACCCCGGATAGTATTATTCTATACGGCAAATCGCTGGGCACCGGGTTCGCTGCATATATTGCGGCAAAGTTTCCTGCTCAGCAACTTATCCTTGAAACACCCTACTATAGTTTTCCTACCATGGCGTCAACGTATTTTCCAATCTATCCGGTTAGCCGGATGCTGCGATTCCGTATTCCTACTCATGAGTTTATAAAAAATATAAAGATGCCGGTTACGATATTCCACGGTACAGCCGATCGCACCATACCGCTCAGTAATGCCGAGAAACTAAAGCCTTTACTAAAATCCGGGGATCGTTTTATCACCATAGCCGATGGTAAACATAATGGGCTTCTTTCGTTTTCCATATATCTCAATACCATAGACTCTTTACTGCAATAATTAACTTTGGTTGCTTTTATTAATTGGCTTATCGATGTATTCTGTCCAGTAATCGACAGTTGTTATCCTGTCATCGAATTAGTCTCAAAACAACGGGTTTGCACCCCATCTTTGTGTTGTCAAGATTGATGATGGTTTCAACCCTTAATCCCTGAGAAAGATTTTTTGTTTTTGGAACACCCTCTGGCCCGTTGTCCGTAATTAAACCCTGGAAAGAATGTTAGAATTGTTGCTTACCCTAAACCGGCTGACTGTAGTTTCGAACTACAGTCCACACCAAGAAAGCTTGAAGCCGCTCTGCGATTTACAACCTTAAACGATGTCCGTAGTTGCTGTCCGTAGTTTTAAACTACGGACAGCAAAACGGATATTATAGCCGATCCAGAGACCTGGGTCGGCTTAACCACTTGATCTAAAATTTAACGATCTAAAGCTAGAATTAGGAACCGATGTTATCCGTAGCATTCAAGCTACGGATACCCAAAAAACGAATCGACACCGTTTTTTCCCCTATTGATTTTAGCCGACCCGTTATCCGTAGCATTCAAGCTACGGATAACGGGTGTCTTTTTATATCTTTAAAACTTTACCAAAACCATTACTACATGCGAAAAGGGTTACTGGCTCTGGCAAGCCTTTTATTGATACTGTCTCTTAATGCACAAAAGAAATCTGCTGAAAAAAATCAGGCTGTTAAATTTTCCTCTGCTGACTCTATAATCAATTCAAGCGTAAAATACAGATTGGTAGGCCCTTTCCGCGGTGGGAGGAGCAGTACTGCGACCGGCAGTTTAAAAAACAAAAATGTGTTTTATTTTGGAGCCACCGGCGGGGGTGTATGGAAAACAACTGATGGAGGAAATAACTGGGCCAATATTTCTGATAAATATTTTGGAGGAACCATTGGTGCCTTGACTGTGGCCCCTTCTGATGAGAACATTATTTATGTTGGAGAAGGTGAAAACACGATGCGGGGCAATGTAAGCGAGGGGCTCAATGGTATGTGGAAAAGCATCGACGGTGGTAAAACCTGGGCCAGATCAGGTTTGGCTAATTCAAGGCATATCATCAGGATAGTAGTTCATCCCACAAACCCCGATATCGTTTGGGCGGCGGTAATGGGACATCTGTTTGGTCCCAATCCGGAAAGAGGAGTTTTCAAATCCGTGGATGGAGGTAAAACCTGGATGCGCACTTTGTATGTCAATAACCAAACCGGTTGCAGCGAGTTGGTCATGGATCCTGTGAATCCGATGATATTATATGCAGGCACCTGGAGATTGATAAGGACACCATATAGTCTTGAAAGTGGCGGAGAAGGCAGCGGGTTATGGAAATCTGTCGACGGTGGCGTCACCTGGTTGCCGCTTACTGCAAAAAAAGGCTTACCAAAAGGCGTTTGGGGCATTGTAGGAGTGGCAGTTGCACCCTCCAATACAGACAAGGTTTATGCAATCATAGAAAATGCTGATGGTGGATTATTCGCCAGTAATGATGGTGGCGAAACCTGGGAGCTGCAAAGCAGTGATAACAACATCCGTCAGCGAGCATGGTACTATTCTAAAATTTATGTTGATCCAAAAAATGAAAACCAGGTGTATGTTATGAATGTCGATTTCCTGCGCAGCAGCGACGGAGGAAAAACTTTCAAAGGTTTCAATACTCCACATGGGGATCATCATGATTTATGGATCGATCCGCAGGATCCCGCAAGAATGATCGTTGCTGATGATGGTGGTGCACAAGTGAGTTTCGACGGAGGTAATGCATGGAGCACCTATATGAATCAGCCCACCTCACAGATTTACAGGGTATCTACTGACAACTCGTTTCCATACCGCATACTTGGCGCACAGCAGGATAATTCAACCATCAGAATTAAATCAGCCACTTATGGCAATGCAATCACTGACCAGGACTGGAGTCCAACAGCCGGAAGCGAAAGTGGTTATGTGGTCGCCGATCCATTGAATCCTGATATTGTATACGGTGGAAATTATGGAGGATACCTTTCCAGGCTCGATCATAAAACAGGAGAAGACAGGGCGATTTCTGTATGGCCCGACAATCCCATGGGCGCAGGGGCAGATGTATTGAAGTACAGATTTCAGTGGAACTTTCCAATCTTCTTTTCACCTCATAATCCCAAAAGATTATACTGCGCGGGAAATGCATTGTTTGTTACAGAAAATGAAGGTGCCAGCTGGGAACAGATTTCACCTGATCTCACCACAAACGATAAATCAAAGCAGTTGTCAAGCGGTGGGCCAATTACTAAAGACAATACATCGGTTGAATATTACTGTACCATTTTTACTGCTGCCGAAAGTCCTCTCGAAAAAGATCTGTTATGGACAGGCAGCGATGATGGTCTTTTACATATCAGCAGGGATGGCGGGAAAAACTGGAAAAACGTTACCCCAAAAGATTGTCCGAAGTGGATGATGTGGAACACAATTGAAGTGGATCCATTTGTAAAAGGCGGAGCATATGTTACAGGTACCAGGTATAAAAGTGATGACTTTGCACCTTACATCTACAAAACAACCGACTATGGACAAACCTGGAAATTGATTACAAATGGAATTGCAGCTGATCATTTCACCCGGGTGATGCGGGCAGATAAAGTGTCGCCCGATATTTTATATGCGGGTACAGAATACGGTATGTACATCAGCTATGATAAGGGTGCTACGTGGAAGCCTTTCCAACTTAACCTGCCAATTGTTCCTATCACCGATCTCACCATTAAAAATAATGACCTTATCGTTGCAACGCAGGGAAGGGCATTATGGGTGTTAGATGACCTGAGTGTGATTCAACAAAATGCAGCAGGTATATTTAATGAGCCCCTGCACATATTTAAGTCAGCGCCTACGTGGCGAATCGCGGGAGATAATTATTCATATAGTGCTGCCAATCCTGCCACAGCCGGTACCAATCCTCCCAAAGGCGCAGTCATTAATTATTTCGTCAAAGAATTTCCTGATACTGGAAAAGCTGTAATCAAAATTTTTGATGCGGGTAATCAATTGGTGAGTACATATGTTACGGATAATAAAGAGAATAAGCTCAGCGTAAAACAAGGCATGAACAAATTTATCTGGAACCTTCAATATCCGGCTTCAGAAAAAATTCCTGGAATGATTTTATGGAATGGCTCCCCATCGGGAATTGTAGCGATCCCTGGTAAATATTCAGCAAGAGTAGTTGCAGGAAAAGATTCGGCCGAAATTCCTTTTGAAATTATTGCTGATCCAAATTTCAAATGTTCGCCTGCTGATTACAAAGCGCAATTTGACTTTTTAAAAAAGGTACAAGCGAAATTCGATGAAGTACAAAGCGGCATACAAGATATCAGAAGTATCCGTACACAATTGTCCGATTTTGTTGCTAAGCAAGGCAAAGATTGTCCGCAGGATGTAAAGAATCTTTCCGATTCCATCAGTAGAAAATTAACTGCAGTAGAGGAAAAGTTGTACCAAACCAAAGCGAAAAGTTTTCAGGATGTGTTGAATTATCCAATCAGGCTGAATGATAAATTGACGGGAGTATTTAATATGGCAAACAGCGGGCAGATGGCGCCGCCAAAGCAGGCCCTTGCAGTGTATGATGAACTGAGTACACAAAGCGATGCGGAACTTTCAACACTGAAGTCCATCATAATGAATGACATACCTAAATTTAACCAGCTGATACGAGAAAAATCACTTCCTGTAATCAGCGTAAAAAAATAATCACAATCAGGTAAAATTACCTTGCTGGCATAATTTTTTTAACCAAACTTTAATGACGGCTGGAAACCCGGCCACCATTCATTTTAAATCCATCGGTATGAAAAAAATCTATGCGACTAATTTCGGTATTTGCTTGCTTATGATTCTCACATTCTACGTAATGATGGTGTGGTTACCGCGTTTAATCTGAACGCTAACCACATTATCTTTGCAGAGTAAGCTGCATGATATTTCTACCTCCGTATAATGGAAAATGGAGAATTGTTATTAAGCAGTTCTCCATTTATTTTGAAAGATTTAAGCAAAACAGATTGTACTTTCCTGAATTCACTTATTGACTTACTCACCCATTCACCTGTATTCAAGATCATTTCCCTCCCGGTGGACAAAACTCCCTTAGATAATTAGTATACAGAGTTTGTAAATGTTCAAATGTTCCTTCGCCTTCGCTGATGCCATGTGTACGGTTAGGATATGGCATAAACCTGAACTGCTTATTATATTTTATCAGTTCATTAATAAGTAATTCGGCGTTTTGATAGTGAACATTATCATCACCCGTGCCATGAATGTAGAGCAGATTCCCCTTCAGATTTTTGGCATATGTGATTGGGGAGCCATTAATGAAATCCTCCATATTTTCAGATGGCAGACCCATATATCGTTCCTGGTAGATATTGTCATACGTTAATTGTAAAGCCACGGCCGCAATTGATATCCCCGTCTTGTAGATTTCGGGATATTTAAATAGTAAGTTTAATGTTGCAGATCCTCCACCGCTCCATCCCCATACTGCCACACGATTGGCATCAATGTATGGCCATTTTAAAATTTCTTTTGCGGCTGCAGCCTGGTCGTTAATATTGATGATTCCAATTTTACGGTAGATTGATTTTCGCCATTCTCTACCTTTAGGTACGGGCGTACCCCTGTTGTCAATGCAAATCTGGAAATATCCATCCGCTGCCATATCTCCTGTATATAAAAAGTTGGCCGTCGATCCATAAACATCTGTTACAATCTGGCTGGCTGGTTCGGAATAAACATAAAATACTACAGGGTATTTTTTTGCAGGGTCAAAATTTAGTGGTTTGATCATAGCCGCATCCATTTCAATATTTTCTGCTGTCGCGATTTTGAAAAATTCAACACCTCCCCTGATCCTTTCTGCATTTTGCAAAGCAGCTTTCAAACTCCTGTCACCATTCAATGGTTTATGGTCGGGCAAACTGATTAATTCTCCCGTATAAGGAACTTTATGATTAGTGAAAATGTGAAACGCATATGCAGCTCCCGGTGCAATATCATAGCTATGTGTGCCGACCTGCTCTGCAGGGCTCATCCGTTCGGGATTTTCTTTTCCGCTTAGTGCCGAACGATAAAGATATTTTTGCGTTGCATTCTCCGGTGAAGCCAGATAATAAATATATCCACCTTTTTCGTCTATACGTGCAATGTCGATTACATCGAAATTTCCTTTTGTGATCAATCGCTCCGATTTCCCATCTTTACTAACAGCATACAAATGCCGCCACTCATCTTTTTCACTTGCCCATATAAATGAATTGCCATTATCCACCCAGTCCCATCCAGCGTTTTTATAATCTTCGTCCCAGGATTGCATTACCTCAATCCATGCATTATCTTTTTCAAAATAGATTTCTTTTGTATTGCCTGTTGAAGCATTACATGAAAACAATTTTGACTCCTGTTGTCTGCGGTTGAGCTGTTGTAATATAACTTCACCACCTTTCCAATCCATCCTTGGAATGTAATGCTGCCGTGGATCGCCAGGCACCTGCATCCATTTAGTAGTCTTTGTTGCTAATGCTACAACTCCAATTTTTACAGCAGACGGCGGCTGGCCTACTTTGGGATATTCTACCGGTTTAACCTGGGCATATATAGAGTCGGTGTTATTTATCATCATAAAATCACGGGTGCCTGCTGCATTTACCTGCCAGTATGCAATTGATTTACCATCCGGGCTCCATTTAAATCCATCAGTACAATAAAACTCTTCCTCATAAACCCAGTCGAAAGTGCCATTGATCAATTTTCGGTTACCCCCTTTAGTAAGGGCGGTTTCAACTCCGGTTTGCAAATCTTCCATATAAATATTCTGCTCGCTTACATACGCAATCTTACTGAAGTCGGGCGAGAATTTTGCAAACATCAATGATTGTGACGGCCTTTTCTTACCCACCTGTTTCCATATTCCTGTTTTCCGATTGAGCAGCCAATAGTCTCCTCTGGTATTGTAACGCCATACTCTGGCAGTGTTAACAAATAAGAGCAACTTACTTTGATCTGTGCTTAAACTAAAATCATCTGGTACAAATACAGTTTCCTTCACTACAAACTGGGAGGCGCTTACTAAAACAGTTTGCCTGTTTTCTGCTAAGTTTGTGAGAACGAGTTGCCCGTCTTCCATTCTGATAATACCCTTTCCGTCAACCGTCCATTGAAAATCTTTTGCGTCGCTGCTGCTGATGATCAGGGAAATCAAAAAGAAAATTGTAATCGATGAAATCGTAAGTTTTTTAAATTTCATATCCGGGAGTTCAAATTTTAAATGCGTTTTTTGGAATGATACAATATAGGGCAAAGCGAATAAAATTTTATTACTGTTTTTATGTTGAATGGATTATGAGTTTTCTTAACTATTTCTTTACTGTTAACGTCCTTTTAACTGATATGGTTTTCCAATATCTTTTAGTTTCCGATATTTGAGTACTGAATATCAGTTGTCTTTATTTGTTGAAAATGAAAATGTGATCTATGGCAGTTATAGAAAAATTGAGAATTGATAAATACCTGTGGGCGATCAGGTTGTTCAAAACCAGATCGGCGGCGACTGATGCGTGCGATAAAGGCAGGATTAAATTCCAGGGACTGGCGGTGAAGCCGAGCAGGAATGTGCATGTGGGCGATGAGTTCGAAATAAAGACGGAGCACAGGAAATGGCTCATTAAAGTTGATACTTTGTTGCAGCAGCGCGTGCAGTATACAGACGCGATTAAACATTATACAGACCTCACGCCGGAGGAAGAAAAAGAACGGATCGAATACCAGGCTGCATCATTTTATTCCGGTAAAAGGCAGTCGAAAATAGGCCGGCCAACAAAAAAAGAAAGAAGAGATCTCGACGATTTTATGGAATAGTATTCATCTGAGCTACCACTATTATCTTTGCAACATGCATATTCAAATACTTTCGGTGCTGCCCGAATTGCTGGAAAGTCCATTTAGCCATTCCATCTTAAAAAGAGCGAAAGAAAAAGGCTTGCTGCAAATAACAGTTCATCAGTTACGCAAATGGGCGGTAAATGAATACGGGCAGATTGATGATTATCAATTTGGCGGTGGGGCCGGTATGGTTATGATGTGTGAACCTATTGTAAATGCAATCGAGGAACTATCCGTGGAAGCTCCATTCGACGATATCATTTTTCTTACACCAGATGGAGAACAATTCAATCAACACATTGCCAATCAGCTATCATTGAAAAAAAATATTTTGTTGATTTGCGGGCACTACAAAGGAATAGATCAGAGGGTACGTGATCATTTTGTTACACGAGAAATATCAATTGGAGATTATGTTTTAAGCGGTGGCGAACTGGCTGCTGCGGTGATAGTGGACGCAATCGGAAGATTATTGCCGGGTGTATTAAATGATGAAACTTCTGCTCTGTTCGATTCGTTCCAGGATAATTTGTTGGCGCCTCCCGTTTATACACGTCCGGAAATTTTTCGCGATTGGAAAGTTCCTGCTGTACTACTAAGTGGGGATCATAAAAAGATAGATGAATGGAGGTATGATGAAGCTTTGAAACGTACAATGGAAAGAAGGCCTGACATCGCAGAAGACTGATCAGACTGATTCATTTCTCATGCTGATTTCCTGTTTAGTTCTGTTTCGCCAGAAACTAAATGACTGCCGTGAAGATTTGAGTTCTTCGTATAGCCTGGTATTTTGTTTTCTCATTGTCATAAGTCTTAAATAAGAACCCACTGATTGCAGCAACTCAATCCAGTGAAAGAATAGATACATGCATATTGGCATAGACAGTACGAGGTATAATAAATATTTACCCCCCGAAAAAGCTATAATGATAAAGCATAATATCCAATAGAAAAAAAAAGCAAACCCCCCGGCAGAAACAGTGACACTCGTATAGAAATCTTTTCTTGTAACAGTTTTGTCGCCAATCCATTTGGCTAAAAAAACAATAGGAAGGGCGGGAATGGCTCCGACCGCTATAGGAATTCCTAAAAAAATTCCCAGCAATTTCACCGGTACGGACCCGTTATTTCCGATTACTTCCTGATCATCGATACCCGACTCTTTCAATTGTTTTGAATACTGTAAAACCTGTTGCTCAACAACATTTGCTTCCGTATCATCCATTGCGCTAACTATCGAACAGATTTCTTTTTCTTGTTTGATCAAAGAGGTTGATTTTAGATACCGGTTATCTTTTTCAAAATCATTTTTAAAGTATACCAGCAATTGATTAATCATTTCGGTACGATTGGCCTGGCTAACAAAAATTACCGTATCGGCGAATTTTTTTTCAATGTCCCGGGTTATTGCTGAAATGGCTTTATTTGGATTTTGGATATGAGTTTCCTGATAGGAACTGATAGGGGTAGACTCACCAACTGTAAGCGTTACATCAGCCCTGAACCGATGGAAACTATAATTGATACCAATAGGTATAATTTCAAGGCCCATGTCAAAACCTTGTTGTGCAGCTGCGTGAACAGCAACTCTGGCTGTACCTTTTTTCAATGGAAGCAATATTCTCTCCTGCCGGCTGATACCTTCCGGAAATATCACCAGCATTTTTTTCCTTGCCAATGCCTTTTCACCTTCATCAAATGTTTCAACATTCCTATGCAGGTCATCTTTGCTATGCTCCATATTGTATATTGGAATCATGTGAATAGCTTTCATCAATCGATGTGCTGGACCTGATTTAAAAACATCGCTTCTGGCATAGTAATAAAGTTGTCTTTTTAAGCTGACCCCCAGCAATATGGCATCAAGAAAAGATGCAGAATGATTTGAGATTATAATTACAGGTTTGCCGGCCGGAATATTTTGTGATCCAAATACGGAAATGCTTTTAAAGTGAACTTTGACTGCAAACCACATTATAAATCTCCCTAAATAATACAACATACCGGTAAGATAAGTATTTCATTAAAAAAGTGACTGTACAGGAATTTTGGAGGCTAATTTAATGGAGACTTTTAGAATATAAAGAGCAAATTTCAGGAATATATATTGAGCGCTTTTATCGGGATTTAATGATTATGCGACTATCGGAATACAAAGCGATTTTCATTTTATACAGTTCACGCAATCGTTTGTTATAAGCTGTGATAGGACTGAAATATACTTTACCTTTAAATCCGCTCAAATAAATTAATAATGAATTCATCCAATCGTCGTCAGTTTCTGCGCAATGTAACTTTAGGCACAGGAGCAATAGCTACCGGTATATCAGCAAATGCTAATGAATTTACGCAAACACCTGGTTATGCCACAGCTCCCTCACATTTTAATATGTCGGGTTTTACTGCTCCTAAAATGGATAAAGTTAAAATTGGGTTTATTGGCCTGGGACAAAGGGGACCCGGCGCGGTGGAAAGGATGAGTTTTATTGAAGGCGTTGAAATCAAAGCATTGTGTGATAAATTTCCAGACCGTGTAGAAAAGGCACAGCAGATCCTCATCAAAGCAGGATTGCCCAAGGCAACAGGGTACGATGGAAATGACGGTTGGAAGGCCATGGTTGAAAATGCAGATATAGATCTGGTTTATATATGTACGCCCTGGTCGTTGCATACACCGATGGCGGTTTATGCTATGAAAAATGGGAAACATGTTGCCGTTGAAGTTCCCGCCGCCAAAACAATAGATGAATGCTGGCAGCTGGTGGAAACATCAGAAAAAACAAAGAAGCATTGTATGATGCTTGAAAATTGCTGTTATGATTTTTTTGAAATGCTCACGCTTAATATGGCACGTAATGGTATGTTTGGTGAAATACTGCATGTTGAGGGGGCCTATATTCACGACCTGAGAGAACATAACTTTACGAAAGACAGCGATGGTGGTTATGTTGATATGTGGCGATTGAAAGAGAATGCTACCCGCAATGGCAGTCTTTATCCTACACATGGATTGGGCCCGATTGCACAACTTTTAAATGTCAATCGGGGTGATCGCATGGATCACCTGGTTTCAATGTCCACAAATGATTTCATGATGAACGCCATGGCTGCAGAAAAAGCAGCAAAGGATGATTTTTATAAGCCCTATACTAATAAAACTTATCGTGGTAACATGAACACGACCCTGATCAGAACTGACAAGGGAAAAACAATTATGGTTCAGCATGATGTTACTTCACCACGCCCTTATTCGCGAATACATTTATTAAGTGGGACAAAAGGAATGGCATCTAAATGGCCATCACCTGAAAAAATTGCTTTTGGTCATGAATGGTTAAAGCCGGAAGAGTTTAAAGCGCTGGAAGAAAAATACACGCCCGACCTGGTAAAACATATTGGTGAAATTGCAAAGAATGTTGGTGGTCATGGTGGTATGGACTTTATTATGGACTGGCGATTAATTGACTGCCTGCGAAATGGACTACCGCTTGATCAGGATGTGTACGATGCAGCGTTATGGAGTGCCGTCGCTCCACTAAGTGAAAGTTCAGTCGCTAAAAAATCAAGATCTGTTGATGTTCCTGATTTCACCAAAGGCAAATGGAAAACAAATCAACCGCACAGCCTTACACTTGAAGGTGGAGGAAATACTACTGTTCGTTCTGTAACTAAATAATTATTGAATCCTTTAATATAAGGGATCAAAGATTGTGATGCGCCTGATGTAATAAAGAAAGCCCGGTGATAAGTCGCCGGGCTATTCTTTTTATAAGAAGGATTGAAATTTATTCCGCAGATAATAAAGCGAAATGTTTATGGAAGTAAGGGATGGTTTCGATTCCTTTATAGAAATTCCTGAGATCAAATTTTTCATTCGGTGAATGAAGATTATCACTGTCGAGCCCAAACCCCATAAAGGCAATCTTCACGCCCAATTCTTTTTCGAAAAGAGAGCAGATTGGAATGCTTCCACCACCACGCACAGGGATAGGCGCAACGCCAAAGCTTTCTTTAATCGCTGCTGATGCTGCTTTAAATGCGATTGAATCCAGCGGCGTCAGATAAGCTTCTCCACCATGGTGTTCCTCTGCTTTTACAGTTACACCTGGAGGTGCGGCATTTTTAAAATAATCTAACAATAAGGCTGTTATTTTAACTGATGATTGATTTGGAACCAAACGGGATGAAATTTTTGCATATGCTTTTGAGGGTAATACTGTTTTTGCGCCTTCACTTGTATAACCACCCCATATACCATTCACTTCCAATGTTGGCCTGATACCGGTTCTTTCATTTGTTGTAAATCCTTTTTCGCCCCACAGAACATCTACACCCAGATCTTTTTTATATTCATTTTCATTGTATGGTGCTTTTGCCAACATCTCTCTTTCTAATGCCGATGCTTCCAATACATCGTCATAAAAACCGGGTATAGTAATATGATTGTTTTCATCATGACAGCCGGCTATCATTTTCGATAAAATGGTAATTGGATTTGCAACGGCTCCACCATACACACCGCTATGTAAGTCACGCTGGGGACCGGTTACCTCAACCTCTATATAACTTAAGCCCCGCACGCCAACATCAATAGAAGGCGTATCAAGACTAATCATCGCGGTATCGCTGATCAATACAACATCAGCTTTTAATAAAGCTTTGTTTTCACTTACGAACTTTGAAAGATTTGGGGAACCAACTTCTTCTTCACCTTCAATGCAAAACTTAATGTTTGTCATGAGGGTATTGGTTTGTACCATGGTTTCGAGCGCCTTCACATGCATATAAAATTGACCTTTATCATCGCATGAACCGCGCGCATAAAGTTTGCCATCTCTTATTTCAGGTTCAAAGGGGCCGCTTTTCCAAAGTTCCAACGGATCAGCAGGCTGCACATCATAATGGCCATAAACCAATACCGTGGGAAAAGATGGATCAATAATTTTTTCTCCATAAACAAGTGGATGACCATCTGTAGGGTAAATCGCCGCTTTATCTGCGCCAGCTGCCAGCAATTTGGTTTTCACCATTTCTGCGCAGGTCATCATATCATCTTTGTGTTCGCTGCGGGCACTGACTGAAGGAACTTTTAACAGCTCAATCAATTCCTGTAAAAACCTGTCTTTGTTTTTTTCCTGGTATTCTTTCCAAACCTCCATTCAAAAATAATTTATTGACGAAAGTATACGATTTTAAGCGAAGTGAGAAGGAATGTACAGCAGGCAAATTTTGATAAAAACTGTTGCAGGCAAAATCCGTCATGGAAATGATGTTTAAAGTATGCCCAGTACTCTTATTAATATCGGCAGTAAAGAGTAGAATAAACGCTTTTTGGAAATAGATAAACTGTTATCTTTTATTGAATTATGTTGTAATTTCTTTTTGTTTAACAATTACGACTCTATATTTGTGCCCGATTGTAAGTCATATCAGCCTTTGTAGATCCAACTAACATCTGAGTAGACGGTATCTGCAAAGGCTGAGCCAATTATGGACCTTACTGATCTATTGCAAATGCTGTTTCTCCTGCAGTTATCCTCTGCCGCCTGCTATTTTTAGTGTGATTAAACGCAAACCGAATGGAATCACATAGAGCAATGCCAGCGCCAGTAAAATAAATTTCGAAGCGGCAAAGAATGATGTAAGTATAACCGTCAGGTAGTTTGATACTCCATTCAACGTAAGTAACATGAGGATGTTTTCAAGAACATCGAGTACACCGGCAATTAAAGATGCAAAGGCAAGCATTACACCTGTCTTGGCAATCTGCCCGCCTGTTCTGACAGAAATGCTGCCACATAAAGTGTAAAATAATAAACTATAAAAAGGGATCAACAGAAAATCAATCCATACATTGGTTTTTGCATTCCTGATCAGGTCGTTATGCTGCCATGCTGTTACAATTTCTTTTGCCTGTGCTGGATTTCTTGCCAGTTCAAGTGACACAATCCCCATTGGCGCTTCCTTCATTTCCAGTTTGCCCTGAAAACGAAGTAAAAGGAATATGCTGATGGTGCCCAGCAGAAAAAAAATTATTATCCTGATATTTATCATAGCAGCAGTAGAAAAAGAAGTTTATTTTACTGCAAGATCGTATCGTTTTTGAACAAATTCCCAATCAATTAATTTAAACCAGGCATCAACATATTCTGCCCGCTTGTTTTGGTATTTGAGATAATAGGCATGTTCCCATACATCTATACCCAGCAATGGTGTTCCTTTAATGCTAGATACATCCATTAATGGATTATCCTGGTTAGGGGAAGAGCCGATCTGTAATTTTTTTGCTCCGTCAACGTACAACCAGGCCCAACCGCTACCAAAACGAGTCATCGCCGCTTCAATGAATTTCGTTTTGAAATTATCGTAAGAGCCTAACTGACCATTCAGTGCATGATGTAAGGTGCCTGTAGACAATACTTTGGCATTTGGTTTCATACATTTCCAAAACAGTTCATGATTATAATGTCCACCTCCGTTGTTCCTCATTTTGGCGGTGTAATTGGAAATTTTTGAAAGAAGTGTTTCAACATCTGCAATACCGGTTGCCCCTTCTGCGCCGATTGCTTCTTTGAGGTTTTTCGCATATGCCGATGCATGTTTCGTGTAATGAATTTCCATTGTCTGGGCATCGATCACCGGTTCTAATGCACTATATCCGTAAGGCAAAGGCGTCTGCTCAAAAGGAGTGGCATAGATACCGGAAAATTCATTGGTTGCAGTCATATCATTAGCTGAAATAAATCCAGGTAATGCACTTGCCGCTCCGGCAGCAATAGTGCCCCTTAACGATGTTTTCAGAAAATTTCTACGGGATGATGACATATTCATTTTTTATGAAGTTATATGAATTGAATTTATTTGCGTTTTATATACACTTCCCATCTTGCCAGTAATCCTTTCAATAATCTGAAATAGAACTCGCTGTTGAACAATTGCGAGTCGTTCATGGCTTTGTAAATTAAAAAAATACTTACAGGGACAAGAACAAATGTTGACAGCCACATGCCACCGAAAGGGGTCATAATATCCTGCCGTACAAACTTTTCACCAAACATATTCAGCAAATGAAATACCAGGAAGAAAATTACTGCAATGACCAGTGGCATACCCAATCCACCTTTCCTGATAATTGATCCCAGGGGGGCGCCGATCATAAACAATACGAAACATGCAAAAGACAGCGCAAACTTCCGATGCCATTCGATAAGATAAAAACGCATATCCCTTCGCTTCTGGTCATAATCGGCCCTTATAATGTCAAGCGACGACCGCACCATATTAATTTTTTCAGTAGCTCTGCTATAGGCGAGGCTTATAGATGAATCGGGCAATGTTTCAGCGTATTCCTTACCAGCTGAAATTTTTGGAGGGTTTACTGATTTCCAGCCACTGTCCATATGATTTCTGAAAAGAAAATATGAAGTGATTTCCCGGGTCATCCGCTGCATCAATCCCTTTTTATTAAGGTTCTCTATTGAATCCACAACGTGTTCAATTTGTTGTACATTAAGCATTTGATAATTGCTCTTAAATGCACTGTCAGGTGTTTTTAAAACATCGAAACTGCTGAGGTCAAATGATTTTTTGTATTCTTTAAAACCCAACCTGTAGAATTCAGTCTCAGCCGTATTAAAAGGCCCTTTTTCCTGGTAGCGCCATCCATTTTCAAGATGAAACTCCAGAAATTTCTTATCATCACTAATGCTCATTTTACCACTTTCTGCCACTATTATATTGTCTTGCAATGCAAATTGATTCTCATAAATGATTACATCGCGTATGGTATTGCCATCCTTCTCTTTTTTGCCTACCTTGATGGCAAATCCCGGAAGTTTGTCATAAAAAATACCTTCTTTGATATCGAATGCGGGTTTAGCCACCCTGATATCATAGAGCATAGTGGTAAACTTTAATTGAGCAACCGGTATAACATAATTCGAAATCAGGAAAGCGCATCCGGCGATAAGAACACTAACGACAAGTAGTGAACGCATAAACCGGAGTAAGGGTATGCCCGCAGATTTAATGGCAACCAGCTCAAAGCTTTCTCCAAGATTTCCGAAAGTCATTATGGATGAAAGTAATATAGCAAGTGGCAGGGCAAGTGGAATGGCGGTGGCGGTTACAAAGCCGGTGAGTTCAAGAATACTTGCAAGTTCAAGTCCTTTTCCTACCAGGTCATCGATGTATTTCCAGAAAAACTGCATCACCAACACAAAGAGGGTGACAAAGAAAGTTGCAATAAATGGGCCTACAAAGGCTTTTAGTATAAGAATATCCAGTTTTTTGATCACCGGTTTGCTTCAAATAAATGTTTGTTATTACGTATGGACCATGCAAAAATAGGGCTTTCGCCAGACGAACTGAATCTCGTTACTAACGCAGAGGTCATTTTAACAAAGAATGCCATTATTGAAAAATCTTATCAATTGTTTGGCGACCTGAGTATGTGGATGCAGGTTGAACTCAAGCCCTTAAGTAAAGAGTTACATGATGCATTGCTTATACCTCCAAAAATTTCGCGTGGCGAAAACTACCTCGGTTTGCCTTATGTAATTCTTGACTATCCCAGGTATTTCAGGCCACATGATATTTTTGCTGTGAGAACGATGTTCTGGTGGGGGAATTTTATCAGTATGACGCTTCACCTGAAAGGCAATTTCCGCGAACACTACCATCAACGTATAGTCGGAAAATATGATCAGATCAGCGCAGGTGGTTTTTACGCAGGAATAGGTGAAGATGAATGGGATCACCATTTTGGCGAAGATAATTTCATGGAGGTTAACCTGATAGATATGGACGAATGGTTAGCCCTTTACGAAGCCCGTACTTTCACCAAACTGTCGCTGAAATTTCCATTGGAACAATGGAACGACATGCCATTTCTTCTCACCGGCGCTTTTCAGAAAATATTAGGTATTCTAAAAAAATAGCGGCGATTTGTTGGCAGCAATCTTAGGCACCAAGCCGGTAGAAAAGGTCATTTACCTGGAAATCCCAAAGCCTCTTTTGATCGGGTAATTCTTTCTTTTCACCAAAATCTTTAATGACCAATATAGTTTGACTGGTAACTTCAGATTTTTCTATTGAAAATTCGAAGTATTCGTTTTTAGGGCCGGTGAGCCAATGAAAACGGATAAATTTATCTTCTTCCCTTTCAAGCATTTCAGCTTTATCCGTGGATCCGCTCCAGGTGAAACTGAAAACACTGTCTCTTTCGTCAACTTTATCTGCAAACCATTCCTGCAAGCCGGCGGGGGTGGATAGAAATTCATAAAGAATGGATGGTGAACATCTTACTGGGTATTCCAAGGTATACAATTGCTTACTCATCTTTTGATTCAGTTATTCGGTCATAATCAGTCGGTTTGACTGTAACCGTGCAAGTATAGAAAATAATCCGTTGTGGCAAAATATATTTTTGTATTTCTTTCACCCAATTTGGGGGAAAATAACCAATAATCTCCTTTTTGGCAATCAATTTATTGATATTCAATATAATATAAAAAGAATAATTGTTTATAAAAGGCTTCGCAGGCGCTGCCTTTAACAATATCTTAAATCACTAATCGTTGTAGAAACGATAATCCGTACAAACCCAACGGCTACTTAACCTAAAAAAGCCTTTCCTATGAGTATGCGTCAGCTCAAAATCACGAAATCTATAACGAATCGTGAGTCGCAAAGTCTTGAAAAATACCTTCAGGAAATTGGAAAAGTGGAGATGATCAGTGCTGAAGAGGAAGTTCAACTTGCACTTCGAATTAAACAGGGCGACCAGCGTGCCCTGGAAAGATTAACCAAGGCCAATCTAAGGTTTGTGGTATCTGTTGCAAAACAGTATCAGAACCAGGGGCTTTCATTACCTGATCTGATCAATGAAGGTAATCTCGGGCTCATTAAAGCGGCACAACGTTTTGATGAAACGAGGGGATTCAAATTTATCTCTTATGCCGTTTGGTGGATTCGTCAAAGCATCCTGCAATCACTCGCTGAACAATCGAGGATTGTCCGCCTGCCATTGAATAAAGTTGGACTCTCCAACAGAATCAACAAGGCCTACCAGCAGCTCGAACAGGAGTTTGAACGCGAACCTTCAGTGGAGGAATTGGCAGAATTGCTGAATCTAGAAATTGAGGAAGTATCATCTACATTAAGCATCGGTTCGCGCCATGTGAGTATGGATTCGCCACTTTCAGATGGTGAAGACAGCACATTGGTGGATGTGATGGAAAATCCTAATTCCGAAGCAGCAGACGAAGAAATAGGTCATAAACAATCCCTCACACAGGAAATTGAAAGGTCATTAAACACCCTTACCGAACGGCAGCAGGAAGTCCTGCGTTTCTTCTTTGGAATAGGCGTGGATCACCCGATGAGCCTGGAAGACATTGGCGAGAGATTCAGTCTGACGCGCGAAAGAGTAAGGCAGATAAAAGACAAAGCCATTACCAAATTACGCAACACTTCCCGCAGCAAACACCTCAGAAGTTATCTGGGATAGTAATACATCGCATTGATTTTGTATTTTCGCAATCCATTAAGTGAACATCATTGATGTTCACTTTTTTTTTCTGCTGAAAAATTACAGACATGTTTGAAAATTTAAGTGAGAAGCTTGAGGGTGCGTTTAAGCAATTAAAGGGTGAGGGGAGGATTAATGACCTCAATGTTGCCAATACCGTTAAAGAAATCCGTCGTGCATTGATTGATGCAGACGTAAACTTTAAAATAGCTAAAGAATTCACCGATAAGGTGAAAGATAAGGCCACTGGCCAAAAGGTAATCAATGCTGTGAGTCCGGGGCAGTTAATGGTTAAAATTGTAAAGGACGAGTTGGCCGAGTTAATGGGAGGCACAGAGAGTGTGTTTAACATTACAGGTAACCCGGCAGTGATATTGGTGGCAGGTTTACAAGGTTCCGGTAAAACAACATTCAGTGGAAAACTCGCCCATTACCTTAAAACCAAAAAAGGCAAGTCCCCACTATTGGTTGCTGCAGATATTTACCGCCCCGCAGCGATCGACCAGTTGAAAATTCTGGGCGAACAGATTGGTGTTGAGGTATATAGCGATCCGGAAAACAAAAGTGCAGTATCCATTGCTAAGCAGGCCCTGGCTGAAGCCCGCTCTAAAAATAAAAATGTTATCATCATTGATACCGCGGGTCGTTTGGCTGTAGATGAGATGATGATGAATGAAGTAGCCGCTATAAAAGAAGCTGTGAATCCCCAGGAAATTCTGTTTGTTGTTGATTCCATGACTGGTCAGGATGCTGTAAACACAGCAAAAACCTTCAACGAACGGCTCGACTTCAGTGGGGTGGTACTCACTAAACTTGACGGTGATACCCGTGGTGGTGCCGCACTTTCGATCCGGTACACTGTCAACAAACCCATAAAGTTTGTAAGCAGTGGCGAAAAAATGGAAACCCTGGATGTATTTTACCCCGACAGGATGGCCCAGCGTATCCTTGGGATGGGTGATATCACATCGCTTGTTGAAAAAGCCCAGGAGCAGTACGACGAAGTGCAGGCGAGAAAACTGGAAAAAAAGATCCGGAAGAACCAGTTTGACTTCCAGGATTTTCTGGACCAGCTCCAGCAGATTAAAAAGATGGGGAGCCTGAAAGATCTGATGGCCATGATACCCGGTGTGGGCAAAGCTTTAAAGGACGTAGACATCAGTGACGACGCTTTTAAAGGAGTGGAAGCCATCATCAATTCTATGACTCCATTTGAAAGGGCGAACCCTGACGTAATTGACCTGAGCCGTAAAAAGAGGATTGCTAATGGCTCAGCAAAAGATATTAGTGAGGTAAACCAGTTCATGAAGCAATTTGAGCAAATGAGGGAAATGATGAAATCCATGAACAAGATGCCCATGGGAGGCAGAATGGGAATGGGGAGAAGATAAAAAAAAATTTATGAAATGCTTTGTACATTTGTTTTGAGAAATAAGTGGTGGAGCCTATCTTTGCAAACTTATTAGTTGAAACCTTTTTTTTAAACAACCCGCAAAAAATGTCTATTTTTTATGGCTGTAAAGATTAGATTACAGCGCCACGGGAGCAAAAAACGACCCTTTTATTTTATCGTTGTTGCCGATGCCCGTGCGCCTAGAGATGGTAAATTCATCCAGAAGATCGGCACGTATAACCCTTTAACGCTTCCTGCTACAGTGCAGATTGATCGTCAGAAGGCATTGGAATGGCTGCATAAAGGAGCACAACCTACAGACACCGTTAGAAGAATTCTTTCTTACAAAGGGGTACTGTATCTGAAGCACCTTTTACGCGGCGTTACTTTGAACCTGTTTGATGAAGCAACTGCCATGACCAAGTTCGCAAAATGGCATGAAGAGCATGAAGCTAAACTCAGGCAACGTCAGGAAGAATCTGCCAGAAACCGCAGAGGCGGTGGTGGTGGACGCAGACAAGGACCTCCGAATCGCAGAATGGAGAGGAGACCTGGAGAAACCAGGCCTGAATAAAGGATACCAGTAAACACATTCATAAAGCCTCGTTCGTTCGGGGCTTTTTTTATTTTTAATTAAGTATGATATGACCGAAAATCATATCCGCATCGGAACAATTGTTGCCACGTGGGGAACAGCGGGAGATGTTGTATTACTCCATAATCTTGGTAAAAAAAATGACTTCAAGGGAATAGAGGCGTTTTTTATTGAGGTGGCGAAAGACAGCTTCCTACCTTATTTTGCCAAACAGGTGAAGGTTAAAACGCCGGAAGAAGTGTTGATTCAATTTGATTCCGTGAGCACAAAAGAGATGGCGCAATCACTTTTAAAAAAGAGTGTATGGTTACCCGAGAGCCAGGCTAAAAAACTGGTAGCCGCCTCCGCACCCGTAAAGCTTCTGGGCTATACAATTCTTGATAATGATAAGCCCATTGGAGAGGTAGAGGAAGTAATCGAACAACCACTCCAGATATTACTCCGCATTACCATCGACAAAAAAGAAGTGCTTATACCCTTGAACGAATCAACATTAATCAGTATTGATCATAAAAACAAACTGGTGTTGTTAAATCTGCCGGACGGGTTGCTTGAGGTATATCTTGGGTGAATCACTGGCAGTTTCGGGTTGCTGGTTGAAACAGCCAATACAGGTTGTACGTTTTTAGTTTTATATTCTACGTTAAAAAGCCATTTCAGGTAACAGATTTCATGTTTAAAGTTAGGAAATCATCACGCGTGCATTATGATGTTCTTTGGCTGTATGTTCCGTCAGGGACATTTGGTGGGACGGAAAAAAGTACGAAATGTGAAGTGGGAAGTATGAAGTAAACAGCGAACCATTCAATGCTGATACACGATTCAATGTCGTTGAAATAAGGAACGGATCGGATCAATCTTTACAGTTTATGTGGGATGGCCTCCCAAGGAACATCCACCACATAGGCACAGAGGGCACATAGAATAATTCTTTTGTATTTTTCTATGTGACTAAGCGGTTCAAAAAAAGCACCGCTAATAAGGTGGATTTTCTCTTTTCAACGACATTGATACACACTTGCTGATTTGCTATTGCAGTATTTCCAGGCACCAAATGTCCCTCCGGCAGATAAATACAAATTCTAACGGTTTTCTACCCACCAACCGTCCCTAAACGGGACGGGGAAAAAAGCGCGAAATGTGAAGATAGGTTGATCTACCCAGATGTTGAAGTGTGCATAGTTGAAACCCAAACTGGTTAAGCATATATTCTATTCCCGATTTATTCCGCGTTCTGAAAACCTGCAACTTGTATTTTAACCAGTAACCCGCAACAGTAACGGCTGTATGCTCACGATTCATAAATAAAGTCTGCCATCAACTTCATTCTGAAATAAAGATTGCTGATTTTGAGCGTGACTTTACTGTGTATTTTTTCTACGGAACCGTTGTTGAGTTTTTTCAGATTTTTAAGTGCCTGGATCTTTTCATCTATTTTGTCCAGCAGTTTTTCGGCTGTCCATCCCAGGTAGCGATTATTCCTTTCGTCTTTAATATGTTGTTTTGCAATTTTACCATTCTTGAGTTTCTTAAAAGAAAAATTTTCTTTTACCGCATTACGGTACGCCTCGTTTGATAACAGGTCAATGAGATTATCATAAGTCGCGGTTTGCTCATATGCTTCCCTGTACAAATTCAGGTTATCGCGCAGTTCGATGATTACCTGTTTTTTAAAAACATCATTTGTTTTAGATGCTTTATGCAGATAGTTTATCAATTGCTGTAAAGGGGGAAACGTCGAAGTGAGCCAGCTCCAGGTCATAATTATTCAATAGTGGATGATAAAGTTAAGATTTAATGCCCGGGAATGAATTTCGTATTTTTGATGAATGCCTGAACCGGTTCGCACAATTGCACATTTTGACCTCGATGCTTTTTTTGTGGAGGTGGAAATTTTAAATGATCCTTCATTGAAAGGCAAACCCCTGATTGTTGGCGGGAGCCGCGACAGGGGAGTGGTAACTACATGCAGTTATGAGGCAAGAAAATTCGGGGTCCATTCTGCCATGCCCATGGTGAAGGCAATGCAGCTGTGCCCCCAGGCAATATTATTACACGGTACCCGCGCACAGTATAGCCACTATTCCAGGGAAGTGACAAACATCATCGCAGCCAAAGCACCATTATTTGAAAAGGCTTCAATCGATGAATTTTATATTGATCTGAGCGGAATGGACAGGTACTTTAAACCATTCGAATGGACCATTTCGTTGCGGGAAGAAATCACCCAACAAACCAGGCTGCCGATTTCATTCGGTTTAGCATCAAATAAAATGGTAGCTAAAATTGCGACCAATGAAGCCAAGCCCAATGGCTATTTGCAGGTTCCTCATGGACGGGAAAAAGAATTTCTGGCGCCTTTGCCGTTGAGCAGAATTCCGGGAGTAGGCGATCATACACTCAAATCTCTAAATGTTCTGGGCTTAAGTACAATCGGAGATCTGGCTACCTATCCTTTAAACCTTCTCGAGCAACATCATGGGAAATATGGAATGGAACTTTGGTATAAAGCCAATGGCATTCATACCAGTGAAGTGGTGCAGTATCATGAGGCAAAGTCTATTTCCAACGAAAACACTTTCGAAGAGAATACTGATGATGTAGAATACCTGATGAGTCAGTTAGTAAGGATGACAGAAAAGGTGGCTTTTAATCTTAGAGCAGATAATAAGATGGCTGGCTGTGTGGCCGTGAAAATCCGTTATCCTGATTTTGAAACCACTTCAAAGCAATCCGCTATTTCTTACACCTGTTTTGATGATGACTTGATTACTATAGTGAAAGATTTATTTCACCAGTTATATCGCAAAGGGACTAAAGTCAGGCTGCTGGGCGTAAGAGTTAGCGAACTTACCAACGAAGCCATGCAAACCAACCTGTTTTCTGATCCGGCTAAAAAAGCCGGGCTGTATAAAGCGATTGATGGATTAAAAGGCCGTTTTGGCAAATCATCAGTGACAAGAGGTGGAGCATTATGATAAAAAATCCCCTTGATTTTCAACCGTAAATTAAATTTTTTTTATAGTAACGGCGATTAGTAAAGGGTTTCATAAATAAGTCCACTTGTTTGGTGGAGTAATCAAATACTCTTAAATTCGTCACTCAATTAAAACTTAAAATTATGGGATTACGTCTGGGGGACATTGCACCCAACTTTAAGGCCAATACAACTGAAGGTGAAATTGATTTTCACGAATACCTGGGTAACTCATGGGGTATCTTATTTTCACACCCTGCTGATTATACCCCTGTTTGTACAACAGAACTCGGAAGAACTGCTGCTTTGTCTGAAGAATTTAAGAAAAGGAATGTAAAGGTTTTAGCAGTGAGTGTTGATCCGTTGGATAAACACAAAGGCTGGGTAAATGACATCAATGAAACCCAAAAGGTAACTGTTGATTTTCCTATTATCGCAGATGCAGATCGCACCGTGGCCACATTGTATGATATGATTCATCCAAATGCGTCTGAGAATTTCACTATCCGCTCACTGTTTGTGATTGGTCCTGATAAAAAAATTAAATTATTTATCACTTATCCTGCTTCCACAGGAAGAAATTTTGTTGAAGTATTGCGCGTGATTGATTCACTCCAGTTGACTGCTAACTATAGCGTTGCCACTCCGGCAGATTGGAAACATGGTGAAGACGTTATCGTAGTACCTGCTGTAAGTACTGAAGACGCAGTGAAGAAATTCCCTAAAGGGTTGAATATCGTTAAACCTTACCTGCGTTATACTCCTCAGCCTGATATTGATTAAAAATATGGCAGTTATATTACACCGTTAGGGGTAATATAATCGCTGGATAAAATACATCGCAATGACGCTGGAGAACCTGAGAACTGGTTTAGAAGGAAAAGATATTGCACAACAATTGCTCCACCTGGCAGAAATGTTTCGAGGTGGAGTAGTTTTTTCTACCTCACTTGGTCAGGAAGACCAGGTGATAACTGATTTTATTGCAAAGAATAAAGTACCTGTCAGGATATTTACACTTGACACCGGCAGGCTTTTTTACGAAACTTATGAGTTGATTGATCGCACCAGAGCCAGATATAAGAATGACATTGAAGTGTATTTCCCACGGCATGAAGCAGTTGAAGAACTTACTACAAAAAAAGGCTTCACCAGCTTTTATGATTCTGTGGAAAACAGAAAAGAGTGCTGCTATATCAGAAAGGTTGAACCACTCAACCGCGCATTAGCGGGTGCATCTGTCTGGATAACTGGCTTGCGCGCAGAGCAATCTGCCAACAGGCATGAAATGGAATTGCTGGAATTTGATGAATCCAGGAAAATCTTCAAATTCAATCCGCTGATACATTGGACCTACCAGGAAGTAATCGAGTATTTGAATGCTTATAATGTCCCTTTCAATCCACTTCATAACAAAGGATTTATCAGTATCGGATGTGCACCCTGTACCCGTGCTATTGAACCCGGCGAAGATCCCCGTGCCGGCAGATGGTGGTGGGAAGAATCGAAAAAAGAGTGTGGACTTCATGTTAGTCAGTAGACGGTAGACAGTAGACAGTAGAGAACAGCCGGCATACAGGCAATAGGCAGAAGGCAATAGGCAATAGGGAACAGCCAATACAGGTTGTACATTTTAAGACCTACGTTACTGCTTTCATTAATTCGCATTTCGCAATTTGTACTTCACACTGTCTCGAATTCCCCCATTGACACATTCACGCATTCACATTTCGAGGCATTCACGATTGACGATTCACGCTGGAGTAGGTTGTCACTTCACACTTCCCACTTCAGAATTCACTCATTGACTATTCCCTTATTCAAATATACTCATTGGACAATTAGTGTTTGGTCACAGAGAGCCACAAAGGAACAAAGGACACAGAGGAAACAGCCAATACACAGTCCGTAGACAGTAGACAGTAGAGAACAGCCGATACAGTTGGGACGCGGAG
This sequence comes from Chitinophagales bacterium, assembly GCA_031425315.1. Lineage (GTDB taxonomy): Bacteria > Bacteroidota > Bacteroidia > Chitinophagales > Chitinophagaceae > Pollutibacter. The sequence goes on along the minus strand of JANPJC010000119.1, from coordinate 2,536 downwards.
ATACACGGAGAAAAATACATGGAGATTAACGGAGATTGCATGAATGGGTACGACCTGACGTTTCACGATTGACGATTCACGCAGGCAACGGCTGTTTACTTCCCACTTCGCCCTTCGTACTTCGCACTTTTTTCACCCTTTTTTCCCTGCCCATTTACGCAACTGTTTTATGGCTGCCATAATATCTTTAGTGACAGGGGATTCTAAATTCATTTCTTCACCTTTTAAATTGGTGAAAGTCAGTTGATGTGCATGTAGTCCAAGCCTGTTTAATAATGGGGTTTCTTCATCGCTGCTTTTTGCAAGATTGAAGTTTTTCTTAATAGTGGAAAGAAAAAGAGGAGTGGGAGTTCCATATAAAACATCGCATACTATGGGATGACCTGCATTCTGTAAATGCACCCTGATCTGGTGGGTACGGCCAGTTTCGATGTGGACGGTTAACCAACTGTATCCCCTGAATTGATCAGTTACAGTATAATGCGTGATGGCGTTTTTGCCTTTGCGCCAAACTATCATTTTACCCCTGATATTGGGATGCTCTGCCAGAGGATGATCAAAAGTTCCCTCCGTTTCAGGCATTGTACCCTGCACAAGGGCGAAGTATTTTTTTGTTACTTTTCTCTCCTCAAAAATCTGTGAATAATACTTATGCGCCACCGCATTTTTTGCAAACAATATTATGCCGCTTGTATCACGATCAAGCCGGTGAATAACAAACAGCTCTTTGTATTTTTCCGACAGCTCTTTTTTTAAAGATGGAATCGTAGGATCAAATCTATCAGGTATAGTTAATAAACCGGAAGGCTTATTTAAAGCAATAAGGTCATCATCTTCAAAAATGACAGAAAAACCAGGCATTCGTTACAACTTAAATTTGTTTTGACTTATTCTGCTTCGGCGGCAGCTTTGCGGAGAAATGAACTGTTCATAAATTTTAATAGTCTCACTTCTTTTTCTTTCAGAAAGCGCCATTTGCCTCTTTCAACATTTTTCTTCGTGAGATTGGCAAACATAACACGGTCGAGATTTTTAACATCATAGCCCAATGATTCAAACATACGACGAACAATCCTGTTTTTCCCGCTGTGTATTTCGATACCGATAGTCGATTTCTCTTTTGGATCTGCGTAAGCGATAGCATCCGGGCGTATGTAACCATCTTCCAGGGTTAAGCCACCGGCTATTTTATCAAAATGTGTTTTTGATAATGGCTTGTCTAATTTTACTTCATACATTTTTCTCACTTCGTGAGAAGGATGCGATAATTTTTGCGTGAGTTCACCATCATTTGTCAACAATAAAACACCGGTTGTATTTCTGTCTAATCTTCCGATTGGAAACACTCTTTCATTGGTAGCGCCCCTTATCAGGTCCAGTACGGTTTTTCTGCCTTGCGGATCTTCTAAAGTGGTGATATAATCTTTAGGTTTATTTAGAAGTATATACACCAGATTTTCTGCAGGATATAATTTTTTCCCGTTGAAATTAACGTCATCCGAAGGCAATACCTTAAAGCCTGGCTCTGTAATTACTTTACCATTTACTTTCACTTTGCCATCCCTCACTAATATTGCAGCATCTCTTCTTGAGCAAACGCCACTATGAGAAATGTATTTATTCAACGGCATTTCGTTGCTGGCCTTGCGCACGATTATGGGAGCTGTTTTGTCTGCCTTTTCTTTTTTAGACTGACCGCTGGCAGCTTGTTCGTACTGTGTCCTTTTCTCAAGCTTCTTTTTTTCTATGGCTTCTGAGCGATCTTTCTTAAACTTCTTTTTCTGCTGTCTTATTTCTTCTTTGATTACACTGTTCTTTTTCTTCGGAAGAAATTTTTCAAAATTATTTGCTGGCTTTTTGTTCATGATATGCTGTTTTACAACAGGATTTTTTACGGAGATTCTTATTTAATGCTGATGGATGACTATTTTTTGAAGCGACTGCTTTTGGATTTGGTGGCTGAAGGTTTAAATTTCCTTTCTCTTTCAGGTTTTGCTGTACCTGCCGGTTTTCTGTTAGACGATGATAAAGAAGACGCCGTTTTTTTACTGAATGATTTTTCTTTTCCCTCTCCTCCTTTAAATTTTCTTTCTCTATCTGGTTTTCCAGCTTCCCGTGTATTACTGTCTGAAGGTGAAAAAGAGGATGTTGGTTTTTTGCCAAATGATTTTTCCTTGCCCTCTTCGTCACCGAATTTTTTTTCCCTGGTGGCTCTGCCTGATGTTCCTGGTTTTTTGTCCCCTGTTGAAAAAGAAGATGGTGTTTTTTTACTGAATCCTTTTCTTTCTTTTCCCGCCTCGTCTTTTTTTAAGAATTTTCCTTCGTCACCACCAGCGCGGAATTTGCCTGTGGCTTCTTTTCCAGACTTTTTACTTTTTAAGGGGTCAGACGAAAAGTTTTTTCCTTTTGTACGCGGACCTTTTTTGTAAGCTTCATTTCCACCGCTATTTGGTTTTCTGTAAGTGGTAGCCCGGGCTACCACCTGGCGCTGATGGAAAGCCTTATCTGGTTCGTTCTCTTCTTCCCGTTTGTGAGC
>JANPJC010000118.1:0-49757 GCA_031425315.1 Chitinophagales bacterium | reverse complement strand
GGTACGATATGGCGATTCATCTTGTACAGCCGAATGTAAATGGATTTTATCCCAACGCTTTGAATCTTCTTGAATTAAGAAAAGTCAGAAAGAAGTGAGAAGTGGGAAGGAACAGCCGTTGCCTGCGTGAATCGTCAATCGGAACAGCCTCTCAGGGTCAATAAGTGAATATGTCAATGGGTGAATGCTGAGATTACGTGCTCAGATAATTTTTAAATAAAGTGGGTAGTATCGGTTGTTTTCTACTGTCTACAAACTTTGTATTGGCTGTTGTCTATTGCCTTCTGCCTATTGCCTCTTTGCATTGGCTGCTCTCTACTGTCTGCCATCTACTGTCTACCTACTGTATTTCGGCTGTTCCCTATTGCCTTCTGCCTATTGCCTGGTTGTATCGGCTGTTCCCTATTGCCTATTGCCTTCTGCCTATTGCCTAATTCTTCACTTTCGCTTTAAACACTTTTTCATACTTCTCCAGCTTTGGCCTGATTACAAAATAACAATAAGGTTGATTCTGATTATTGTTATAATAATTCTGGTGATAGTCTTCTGCAGGATAAAAATTTTTAATTTTTTCTACAACAGTGATAACAGGTTTACCAAAAGCGCCGGTTTTATTTAATTCTTCTTTGTAATGTTCAGCTTTTTGTTTTTGCTCATCGGTATGATAAAAAACTGCACTTCTATATTGTGGACCAACATCATTTCCCTGGCGGTCCATGGTGGTGGGATCATGTGTTTGCCAAAACACTTCAAGTATTTCATCAATAGAAACTTTGGCCGGATCGTATGTTAACTGACAAACTTCCACGTGACCTGTATTTTTCTCACAAACCTGCTCGTAAGTAGGATTCTCAACATGACCACCGCTGTAACCACTGACTACTTTAATTACTCCTTCTATCTGCTGAAAGATGGCTTCGGTGCACCAAAAGCAACCGGAGCCTAAGGTTATTGTTTCTGTTTTCATATTATTCGACACGTATTTTGCCGCTGTATATTTTTGAGCATTCGGAGATTCGCGTTGGGTGCAGGAAGAAATACCTGCTGCCACTATGGCGCTTAATAAAATAAACTTCATAAACGGAGTGTAGATTTATATCATCAGGTACAAAAATGGTTGAATTCCAATTCATCTCCAACGTATTTAACATAAAGCTGTTTTAAATAGCTTCCGATTTTATTTCTTTTAACATTCCCTTAAGCTTAAAATATTTGAACCAAAACTGTCTGTAACACGGCATGGTACAAAGATTCATGCTAATTTTACGCCTTTTTAAGAGGAACATTATACATGAAGCTATTTCCCGAATCGGCAGGCGTGCAGTTGGAATTTGACAAGATAAGGCAATTACTTGCCGAACATACCCGAAGTGTGTATGCAAAGGAAAAAGCACTGTCGTTGCGCATTCACACTAAAAAAGAATTTATTGACCTGGACCTGGAACAGAGTCAGGCCTACCTGTATTTGCTGCAATCCGGACAGGCATTTCCAAACGATTTTGTGTTGAATCTCTCCCGTGAACTCCGCTTATTAGGTATTCCCGGAGCTGTTTTAACTGCTGAAGACTTTATATTGATTAAAAGGCTTGCCGAAAATATTCAACAGATTTTCAGATGGTTCGATGGCGACAGAAGCGAGGCATATCCATCTCTCCATAAAGTTATTTCGGGGACACATTATGAAAAAGCCATTCTGAAAAATATAGAGGATATAATGGATGACCAGGGAGTTGTAAAAGATGATGCTTCCGTTGAATTGGCCGATATCAGAATGAGCTTGTATCGCAAAAGAGCTGAATTACGGCGTTCATTCGATAAAATTTTACAGCGCCTGAACAAAGATGGTTATGCTGCTGACATTGATGAAGCGTTCTTAAATGGCAGGAGAGTGGTAGCCGTTTACGCTGAGCATAAAAGAAAAGTGAAAGGAATTCTCCATGGCGAGAGTGATACCCGGCGTACTTCATATGTTGAACCGGAAGAAACCATTGAGTTAAATAACGACATTTTTTCATTGGAAAATGAAGAAAGGGCAGAGGTATATCGAATACTCCGCAAGCTTACCGAAATGCTCTCGGGGTATTCACCATTGTTGATGGCATGGCACCAGGTGATGGGAGAATTTGATTTCATCCGGGCAAAAGCAAAACTAGCGCAGGATCTCAACGCGGTGCATCCACAAATTATTGATCGTTCGGGATTGAAATTGATAAAAGCCTTTCACCCGCTGCTGCTGGTATATAACAAAAAAGCGGGTAAACCTGTAATTCCAGTCAATCTTACCCTCGATGAAAAAAGCAGGATTCTCGTGATTTCCGGACCCAATGCGGGAGGAAAAACAGTGACGTTGAAAACGGTGGGGTTACTGCAGATAATGGTTCAAAGCGGGTTATTGGTTCCTGTACATCCTGATTCAACATTCGGCATTTTCAAACAGCTAATGATTCATATCGGGGATACCCAGAGTCTTGAATTTGAATTGAGTACATACAGCTCTCACCTGAAAAACATGAAATCTTTCATGGAACAATCCAGTGGACGAACATTGTTTTTTATTGACGAGCTGGGAAGTGGAAGTGACCCGAACCTTGGTGGCGCATTTGCTGAGGTTTTTCTTGAAGAGTTGGTGAAGAAACATGCCTATGGTATTGTGACAACGCATTACCTGAACCTTAAAGTGATGGCGAACAAAACGCCTGGAATTATTAATGGGTCGATGGCTTTTGACGAAAAAAATTTATTGCCTCTGTACCAACTGAATATCGGTAAACCTGGCAGTTCTTATACGTTTTCTATTGCAGAAAGAATAGGCCTTGAGCCACGATTAATCAACCGTGCGCGCCAAATGGTTGATGAAAATCATTTTAGTCTGGATAAGTTACTGAACCGCACGGAACAGGACTTAAGGATGATTGAATTACGGGAAAAGGAGCTTCAAAAATTATTAAAGGAAAATGAAAAGTTGAAGAAAGAAATGATTCAGCTGATGGATAAAGAAAAACATAATCAGCAGGTCGAACTTTTAAAACAACAGAATAGAGTAACCGAAGATCGGATAGCTTATCTGAAAGACATGGAGAGAAAGCTACGTCAGATCGTATTTGACTGGCGTCGCGCAGAAGATGATTCAGCAAGAAAAGAAATGATGAAGCAGATGCAGGCGCTCTTGTTTAAACAAAAAGAAAAACAGGTAAGTGAAAAAGTCAAGAAGAAACTTGATGCGCGATATATTGAGGTAGGTGGCGAACCGCGTGAAGGAAACAAGGTATTGATGAAACAAAATAACCAGGTTGGTTTGTTGACCGAACTCCGTGGGAAAAAAGCAATTGTACAACTGGGTGCAGTGCCGATTACAGTTGACATCAAAGATCTTCTTGTTGTACAGGATAGGGTAGTGGAGGAAGAGCCCCGAACGTGAATCATTCCTGCGTGAATCGTCAATCGTGAAACGTGAATGCTCCTGTCGTAGTGAATGTGTGAATAAGTCAATGAGTGAATGAACAGCCGTTTCTTGCGTGAATCGTGAATGCGCCTTTGAAGTCCGAAGTAGGAAATGTGAGATGGCAAGGGAACAGCCGTTTCACGCGAAATCGAGAATGTAAAAAATGTATTGGCTGTTCACTGCTTACTCCTACTATATAACTAGAAATTTTACCATTAAAAATCATTGTGTTAAAGACTTATTTTATTGCTACTGAAATATTGGCAAATCGTTGACCTATTGATGCACTGCTCAACGATTCATTAAACTAATAATATCGGATTCGCTGGTGCCTTTTTCTCCGCTCATCTCAAAGCCTCCGCTAACCTCTGTGGCCTGTATTAAAAAACCTAAAATCTCTTGGTAGTAATTTTTCCTGGCCACAGAGTTGAGCGGAGGCTTTGAGTTAAACAGAGAAAAGCAAAAATTTCAAAGTTATTTCAGCTGTTTCATTGGCGCTAATGGTAACTCCCTGCTCACTGCTTACTGCTCACTTGCATTTTGGCTGTTCTCTACTGTCTACCGTCTACCGTCTACTGTCTGATGTATTGGCTGTTCACTGCTTACTTCTTACTGCTCACTGCTTACTCCTACTTAAAAGTAATTTCCGCCTCAACATATTGACACATTCACTAATTGACTTAATTTGCCAGTATGCAAAAACTACTGCTTGTCATAACTACAGGAATCCTGTTTTCCTGTTCGTCTAAAGAAAATAAAAACGTTGAATGGCGTGTTGCCGGCGGCACCAAAGCGTATACCCGCTATGCCGACATCAATCAAATCAATAAGGAAAATGTACACCTGCTGCAACCGGCATGGACATTTAATACGGGCGATGCAGATACCGTGAATCATTCACAGATTCAGTGTAATCCGATAATGGTCGACAGTGTTGTGTACGGCGTAACACCGCAGTTGAAACTGTTTGCAGTAAATGCTGCCACGGGCAAACCCTATTGGATCTTTAATCCCCTGGATTCTATCAGTGGATCAAAACGGTCTTTTTTTAATATGAACAACAGCAGGGGGGTGACTTACTGGACAGATGGAAAAGGGGATCAAAGAATTTTCTATACTGCCGGATCTTTTCTGCATTGTGTGAATGCAGCAAATGGCAAACTTGTAACTGGATTTGCAGATTCCGGCCGTCTTGATTTGCACCTTGGTTTCCATATTGATGTAGCTAATAAATTTATAACCAACTCATCTCCGGGAATAATTTATAAGGATTTAATTATTGTAGGAAGTCGTGTTGATGAAGGCCCGCCTGCTGCGCCAGGTGATATCCGCGCATTTAATGTCAAAACCGGAAAAATGGAATGGATCTTTCATACTATTCCGCACAAAGGTGAACCGGGTCACGAAACATGGGATAATCCTGATGCTTATATGAAAATAGGTGGGGCTAACAATTGGAGCGGTATGTCGATGGATGAGGAACGCGGATTATTGTTTGTACCAACCGGTTCGGCATCATTTGATTTCTATGGAGGGAAAAGAACAGGAAATAATTTGTACGCTGATTGTTTACTGGCATTGGATGCTGCAACAGGAAAACTAAAATGGTATTTTCAGAATATTCATCATGATGTTTGGGATCGCGACATTCCAACACCTCCGGCGTTGGTTACGGTTACGCGTGATGGAAAGAAAATTGATGCCGTTGCTCAACCTGTAAAAGCAGGTTATCTGTATGTTTTGAATCGCGAAACAGGTGAATCATTATATCCTATTGAAGAAGTTCCTGTTCCGGTTGATACTGATTTGGCTGGTGAAAAACTTTCACCTACTCAACCGCGACCTACCGCTCCGCATCCTTTTGTTCGTCAGCAGTTTCCAGAATCAGAGCTGAATAATCTTGTCCCCGACTCTTCCTTCCAGGATATTAAAGCCAGGTGGTCAACCTATCGCAAAGATCATATGTATGCACCGCCATCAAAACAGGGAACAATTATATTTCCCGGTTTTGATGGGGGGCCAGAGTGGGGCGGACCTGCATATGATCCCACAACGGATTTAATTTATATCAATGCCAATGAAATGCCCTGGGTATTAACCATGGTTGAGAAAGAAGTAGCGCCTTTAAAAGAAAACTACGCAGAAGCGGGACAGCGGTTGTACAAACAACATTGTATGAGTTGCCATGGCGCCGACAGAAAAGGAACCGGTAATTTTCCTGCGATTGATACTGTGAATAAAAAATATAATGCTGCAGCAATTCATCATCTCATCAATACCGGAAGACGAATGATGCCTGCGTTTAAACAATTACAGCAAGCTGAAAAAGAAGCAATAGTGGATATGTTGCTCGGCGATAAAAACAATGAAAAGAAAAATTTCCCGGCACAGGCTGTGGATAGTTTTCTTAGTCTCCCGTATGGCATCACCGGATACAATAAATTTCTAACTAAAGAAGGCTATCCTGCTGTGAAGCCGCCATGGGGAACGCTAAGCGCCATCAATGTTAGCACCGGCGAATATGCATGGAAAATTCCGTTGGGCGAATATCCGGAGTTTAAAGCAAAAGGAATAGAGACAGGTACTGAAAACTATGGTGGTCCTGTAGTGACAGCCGGAGGATTATTATTTATTGCGGCTACCCGCGACAGCAAGATCCGTGCTTTTGATAAACTAACCGGCAAGCTGTTATGGGAATATACATTACCTGCGCCTGGTTTTGCTACTCCCGCAGTGTATTTTTATAATGGAAAACAATACCTTGTTATAGCATGTGGAGGCGGAAAATTGGGTGCAAACAGCAGTGATGCCTATATCGCTTTTGCATTACCGGATTAAGATTTTTTGATAAATGTAAGTACTGAATAAAAAATTGCTGCCATGTTGCTGATGTTTTTGAAGAGAATTAATCTGTTGTGTATTCTGGTTGGTTTGAGTTTGAATTTGAGTGCACAGGGTGCAAGAGAAAATGTTTTGTGGTATCTGCAACCGGCGGCAAAATGGACTGAGGCTTTGCCGATTGGAAATGGCAGAATGGCTGCAATGGTATTTGGAAAAACCGGTACCGAACAGATACAGTTAAACGAAGAAACGATATGGGCAGGTACAAAGGTTGACGATATTAATCCGGGTGCAAAAAATAACCTTAAGCAAATACAGTCCTTATTGCTGGAAGAAAAAAACAAAGAGGCGTATGCATTGAGTAAAAAATATCTGCTGGGGACTCCACCTGAGATCAGGTCGTATCAAACTTTGGGAGATTTGTATATTGATTGGGCAGATAGTCTGATTGAGGTTAGTAGCTACAAGCGTGAGCTGGATCTTGCAAAAGCAATCAATACAACTACCTACTCACGCAAGGGAAAACGGTATAAACAGGAAGTTTTTATTTCTTCTCCTGATGATATTATGGTGATTCGCCTGACTGCAACCGGCGGCGATATGAATTTCGATCTGCGCCTTGAAAGAGAACGGGACGTGGAGGTAAGTGCATCAGAGAATAAGCTGTTGTTAAACGGGAGAATAAATGATGAGGGGGATGCATTGAAACTGGGACCAGCAGGCCAACATCTGCGATTTGCTGCAATCGCCAGCGTGGCATTATCAAAAGGAAATATAAAAGCTATTGGGAAAAAATTAGAAGTCAGGAATGCGCAGGAAGTTGTAATTCGTTTTACTGCCGCCAGCGATTATAAACTGGAAGATCTTGATTCAGATTTATCCATTGAACCTCTTGATGTGTGTAATGAAATTCTGGCTAAAACTGCCTCAAAAAAATTTACTGAATTACTTAAAAACCACTTGTCAGAATATCAACCTTTGTTCTCAAAAACTACTTTTCAGTTAGAAGGGGAACAGCATCGTGAATGGCCGACAGATAAAAGATTGATTGCATTTAAAGCTGGTGGAAAGGATATCGGATTGCTGCCGTTGTTTTTTCAATTTGGCAGATACCTTTTGTTGAGCAGTTCAAGATATCCTGCGAAATTACCCGCTAATTTACAAGGCAAATGGAATTATCATTTTAATGCACCATGGCAAAGTGATTACCATACCAATATAAATCTGCAGATGAATTACTGGCCGGCAGATGTTGCAAATGTCAGCACAACTGTCATTCCATTGGCGTCATTTATGAAAACCATGATGGTGCCCGGGAAGTGGTGCGCAGAAAAAATGTATGGGGCTGATGGTTGGGCTATGCATCATGTTACCGATATATATGGCCGAACAGCCATCAATACAGACCCGATATGGGGAACGAGTCCAATGGCCGGGGCATGGATGGCCTTGAGCGTGTATGATCATTATGATTTTACAAGGGATCAAAAATTCCTGGATGAATATGCATTCCCGTTGTTGAAAGGTTCTGCCGATTTTATATTAAGTTTTTTGATTCCTGATAAAGAAGGTTATCTCGTTACAGCACCTTCAATGTCACCTGAAAATGGATTTTACCTCAATAAAGATTCTTCTTTCAGAAACATTATTACCTATGCACCAGCAATTGATATCCAGATTATCAATGAAGTTTTTAATGCATTGAAGGTTACTGCAAAACATACAGGTTTAGATGATTCCTATATCAAAAAAATCAATGAAGCGCAACGTAAACTTCCACCGGTGCGTATCAACAGATATGGAGGTATTCAGGAGTGGATTAAAGATTATGATGAAGAGGAACCCGGCCACCGGCATACATCACAATTATTTGGTTTGTATCCCGGAACAACGCTGACAAAAGAACCAATATTTCAGCAGGCGGCGAAAGTTACTATTCAGCATCGCTTAAAAAATGGTGGCGGGCATACCGGTTGGAGCAGGGCCTGGATGATTAATTTCTTTGCCCGTTTAAACGAAGGCGATACCGCAAATTATCACATTGAACAATTATTGAAGAAATCCACTTTGTCGAATCTGTTTGATGATCATCCCCCTTTTCAAATTGATGGTAATTTCGGTGGAACAGCAGGCATTGCTGAAATGCTTTTACAGTCACATAACGATGAAATTGTTATTCTACCGGCATTGCCTGTTGCGTGGCCCACAGGTTCAGTAAAAGGATTAAAGGCAAGGGGTGGTTATGTTGTAGATATTAAATGGAAAAATGGAGTATTGACAGAGTGTAATATTTTTTCATCCTCGGGATTGCCGGTAACAGTGGCATACAAGGATCGAAAAATGAATTTTAAAATTCCTAAAGGCCAAAAAGCCGGCGCAAAATTTTAATCCTTTCCGGATTTAAAAATTCTGTTCATCATCACCCATTTTTCATCGGGTTTTGCCCACGGTAGTGGTTGCTGAAACGACCACATAAATGCTTCCCATTTTTGAATCAATGGACTGCGAGCATCACTTGTGGCCATTGCTTCCGGACTGAAATCATCAACAGTTTCCATGATCATAAACAATCTGTTACCGGTTCTGTACAATTCCATATTTAATACGCCATTTGAACGGATATGATCCAGTACATCGGGCCAAACTGCTTTATGAATTTCTTCATACTCTGCAATTCTCTCCGGATCATCTTTAAGGTCTAAAGCAAGGCAATATCGTTTCATGCAATTTTATATTAATAATTGCGCTTCGCGCAGGAATTTTTTTTGCCGGGATGACGGAAGGGCGGTGAGTAATACATTTTTAATAAATGCTTTTTATATTGAGAATACCATTTTAAAAGAAACAAAAATTCAAAATATTTTTTCCCCCCTGCATGCCTTCCAGGCAAATCCTCGCAACGCGAAGCGTTTTACATTCGAATATCAGGAATTTCAAAAATTATAAATCTAATAAACAGTAGAAAACAGAAACTGCGAAAACAAATCAAATAACCTCTCAAGGCTGTTCACTTCATACTTTGCCCTTCGTACTTTGTACTTTTACCCAATTGCCCGATCAAGGTGAACATATCCTCCATCCACATGTATCAACTGCCCGGTAGTATGACTTGATTTTTCAGATAACAAAAATGCGACGGTGTTACCAAGTTCTTCTGTAGTGGTCATTCTGTTACCCAATGGAATTCGTTGCGTAATTTTTTTAAATTCTTCTTCCGGATTCGGCGAACGTTGCAGCCACTTTTCATATAGGGGAGTGTAGGACTCTGCTACCACTACTGCATTTACCCTGATGCCATATTTTAATAATTCAACCGCCCATTCTCTCGTGAGCGCATTACGTCCACCATTTGCGGCAGCGTAAGCAGATGTTCCTCCCTGGCCCGTTTCAGCTGTTTTTGACGTGATATTTACGATTGCTCCTTTTGAAATTTTAAGGGCAGGTAATGCATAATGTGCAAGCAGATAATAATGAACCAGGTTTTTGTGTAAAGAAGCCATGAATAAATCGTAGCTGCCATTTTCCAGGTTGACACCATCATTCACACCGGCGTTATTAACTAACCCATCGATTTTACCATACATCGTCATTACTGCTTCAATAGCTTTCTTACACTCATCCGGATTTGTTAATTCGGCTACCACCTGGTTACCCTTATGCTGAATCGAATCGAGTGCCTGCAGATTGTCTTCTTTGTTTCTGCCGATAATTACCGGAATGGCACCTTCATCCACCAATACTTTCACAATGCCTTCTCCAATGCCTTTTGCTCCGCCGGATACGACGATGATTTTTCCTTCTAATTGTAAATCCATAGTTGATATTATTGATAAAATGCCAATGCGTTTAACCCCATTACCTGTTTCCTTTCTTCGTCGTTCACCTGACCCAGAAATTTTGTTAAGATACCCATCACTTCGCCATAATTGCCAGCCAGCAAACACACCGGCCAGTCAGATCCGAAACATAATCTTGATACACCAAAATATTCTGCTGCGATCTCAAGATAGGGAGCAAGGTCATCATATTGCCATTGCTTCCAGTCCGCCTCAGTTATCAATCCACTTAATTTGCAATAGGTCAGTGGATGTTGCGCCATAATTCTTATTTGTTCTTTCCACTTTTTTATCTCCTTATGTTTTATCGCTGGTTTACCTAAATGATCGAGTATGAAATGCTGATCAGGATATTGATCCATGAATTTATTGGCAGATGCCATCTGATCATAGTAGACCAATATATCAAATCTGAATCCATATCTGCCAATCAGTTTCATTCCATTTCTGAATGCAAGATTGGTAAAATAAAGATCATCGGGTCTTCCCTGGATAATTGACCGGAATCCTTTCAGCTTAATATTTTTCCTTGCAGCATGTAGTTGTTCGTCAAGATTGACTGCTTTCACATCTACCCAGCCTGCAACGCCTTTTATAAAATCATTTTTTTCAGCAAGATCAAGCAGGAATAATGTTTCATCATCAGATTCATCTGCCTGTACTGCTATACAGCCATCCACTTTATTAGCAGTATAAATTTTTTGAAGGTCTGCCGGAAGAAAGTCTTTCTGTATCACCTTCATTTCATCGGTGATCCAGCTGTGTTTAACGGCATTATACTTCCAGAAATGCTGATGGGCATCAATCGTCATGAAATAAGTATAAAGTATTACAATGCGTTTACTGCAGTTTGCTGTTGTTCTCCCAGTCCCTCAATGCCTAACTTCACTACATCACCTGCAGCCAGATAGCGTTGTGGTTTAAGTCCAAGGCCCACACCGCTTGGTGTTCCTGTGGTGATAAGATCTCCCGGTAGTAATGTCATAAACTGAGAAATATAGCTGATTACAAATGGTATATTAAAGATAAAATCTGCTGTAGTGGAATCCTGCATCCTTTGACCGTTTACATCGAGCCATAGACGAAGATTATGAGGATCTTTTACTTCGTCTACGGTGGCAAGGAAAGGGCCTATTGGCGCAAAACTATCACAACTTTTTCCTTTCACCCATTGACCGCCGCGTTCCAGTTGAAATGCACGTTCGCTATAATCATTATGAATGCAATATCCGGCAACATGGCTCATTGCATTATCATAATCAACATAACTTGTCTTTTTTCCAATCACTACCGCAAGTTCCACTTCCCAGTCTGTTTTCACAGAATTACGCGGAATGATTACATTATCATTCGGCCCGCATATGGCTGTAGTACTTTTGAAAAACAGAATTGGTTCTTTAGGTACATCCATGCCACCTTCAGCCGCATGTTTGGCATAATTTAAACCGATGCAGATTATTTTTGACGGACGGGCAATACAGGGTCCAAGTCTTTCGCCTGCAGGTACTTCAGGCCAGCTTCTTTCATCTTCACTCATCCATTTGGAAAGTGCTGTAACGCCATCATTGCCGAAAAAGGCTTCATTGTAATCCTGTCCGAAACCACTGACATCAATCATTTTACCGGAAGCCAATAAAACACCTGGCTTTTCATTTCCCGGAGCTCCAAACCGCAATAATTTCACTTTGATATTTTTTAATGTTATTGATACGGAAATATATACAAATCCTGACTAATCCCCGCTCATAAAACAGATGATTTTAGTGGTAAAATAATTTTGGACCGTTCCTGTACTGAAAATGAAAAGCCTGCACACAATAGCAAGGAAGGATTAAGTTAAAATGCTAACCGCTTCAAGCGGGTAGTTAATCAACAGCTCCGTACTAAGCCGGTCAATTTATAGACACGGGAATTTAAGACCCGCCACTGTCAGAATGATAATTCAAACTGGGCTAACTGTAACTGCAAATAATGATAGCTAAACATTTGTTAATAGTGCTTTAACAAATCAAGACAGATAATGCTTCAGCAATTATTTAGGTCTATGACTCTTATAAACGGGTCACGGAATAACAATAAATAGTCGCAGCATAATAACGGAATGGTGTAAACGAAGAAATAATATTTATATGTTTTCAGTAAAAACTGTACGAAAACGATACAGTTTGCCTGCTGGAATTTGTATTTTATGAATAAAATGAGTACAAACTAAAATTCAAATTGTCTTTAAGCCATTTATCCTAATTACTGTAACAGTTTTCTTTTTTTGGTGTCATTTCATATATCGAAAAAAGGAACAAATGAAAAGGATATGTTTAATGATGATAGTTGGGTTAATCATTCAGGGGCTCCACGCGCAGACAGGCCCGGGAAAAATCAGGGGAAAAATTACAGATCAGCAAAAAAAAGGAATCGGGGGAGCAAGTGTGGCATTACATCGATTTAGTGACTCAATCGTTGAACGTTTGTCGGTAGCAAAAAAGGATGGCAATTTTGAATTTGACCAGGTTGCTGAGGGAAGATATTATTTGAATGTAACTGCGGTGGGATTTTCAGATTTCAGCAGCAAAACAATTTCTGTTTCGGTTGAGCGACCGATCATTGATTTAGCTGAAGTGGAACTTTCTCCATCATCCGTAATGATGAATGAAATAACTGTTACCGGAAGAAAGCAGCTGATTGAAATGAAAAACGATCGAACTGTTGTTAATGTTGATGCTGCAGTAACTAATGTAGGCGCCACAGCGTTGGAGGTATTGGAGAAATCTCCCGGTGTAATTGTTGACCGCGATGGAAATATCAGTCTGAAGGGTAAGTCGGGAGTGTTGATTTTGGTTGATGGCAAACAAACTTATCTGTCGGGTGCAGATCTTGCCACAATGTTGAGCAGTATGTCAGCTAATCAATTAGATCAGATTGAAATCATGACTAACCCTTCATCAAAATATGATGCTGCGGGAAATTCCGGGGTGATTAATATCAAAACAAAGAAAAACAAACAAAGAGGATTTAATGGAAATGCATCGCTGAGTTATGGACAGGGCAAATACTGGAAAACCAATAATAGTGTGAATTTGAATTACCGAAATGAGAAGTTTAATTATTTTCTTAATTACTCTTTAAATGCAAATGCAGGATATAGTCAGCTGGATATCGTGAGAACATACTATGCGGCAGACGGTAAAACAGTGACGGCCTATTTCCGGCAACCATCACAAATGATTTCGGATGGTAGGAACAATACGCTTAAAATGGGAATGGATTATATTGTATCAAAAACCACCACTGTCGGATTTGTTGCATCGGGCTTTTTATCTCCCCGAAATTTTAATAGTAACAGCACCGGATACCTGCAGGATGCGGCCTCGGTAACTGATTCATTTGCCAATACCATCGGCAAAAACAATGACCGATGGAAAAATGGTAGTATAAATATTAATCTCCGTCAGCAGTTTAAATCCAATACTGAAATTACAGCCGATCTGGATTATATTAAGTATCGTTCAGATAATACGCAATCATTTGACAACAGTATCTATTATCCTGATGGATCATTGACTGGTGAAGATCAACTTCGCGGGGTACTTCCTTCCGACATCAGCATCTATAGCGCCAAAGCAGATTATACACGAAGTTTTAAAAATGGACTGAAACTTGAATCCGGTTTAAAGTCAAGCCTGGTAAAAACCGACAACGAAGCAATTTATACGGTGAAGCAAAATGGTGACTGGATTATAGACTATGGTAAGACCAATCATTTTATTTATGAAGAGAATATAAATGCGTTATACCTCAATGCAAATACGCAACTAAAAAAATGGACATTGCAGGCTGGTCTGCGTTTTGAAAATACTAATTACAAAGGTAATCAACTGGGTAATCCGCAAAAGCCGGACTCTTCATTTGACAGAACTTACAACAGCTTGTTTCCGACAGTTTTTATAAGTTATGCAGCTGATAGCAATAATACTTTTACAATTAATACCGGTCGCCGTATTGACCGTCCTGCGTATCGGGAGTTGAATCCATTTTTATTTTTTATCAATAAGTATACCTATGCTGCTGGTAATCCTTTTTTATTGCCGCAGTTTACCTATAATGTTGAAATCGCACACAGTTATAAAGGAATTATCAACACCGGATTGAGCTACAGTATTACAAATGACTTTGCAACACAGGTATTCAGGCCGGAAGGTGAGGTAACTATTTTAACTGAAGGTAATATTGGTAGAGCTGAAAATTATGGATTTAGTATTGGCACACAATTGAAATTGTGGAAATGGTGGAGCTTGTCTGCCAATGCAAATATTAACTACAGAAAAGTAGATGGTGCTGCATTTGGGCGCACAATCAAAACAGGAGCCATGAATGGTCAATTAAATGTTAACAACCAATTCAATTTTGAGAAAGGGTGGTCAGCCGAATTATCCGGATTCTATAATTCAAAAAGTATTGAAGGGCAATTTGAGATTCAACCGTTCAGCCAGGTGAGTATTGGTGTTGGCAAACAAATATTAAAAGGAAAGGGTTCCGTTAAATTCAATGTGAGAGATATTTTCTTCAGTCAGATTATAGATGGACAAATTTTGTATGGCAATGTAAAAGAACATTTCATACAAAGCAGGGATTCACGTGTAGCCAATATTGCTTTCACTTATCGGTTTGGTAAAACTTTTAAAGATTCTCCATCACGCAAAAAAGGTGGCGCAAGTGAAGAGCAGAATCGGGTGGGTAATGGAGGCTGATGGAAGTGCGAAGTACGAGGTGCGAAGTGGGGAGTGAATCACCGTGAATCGTCAATCGTGAAACGTGAATGTCCATGGTCAAGTGAATGGGACCAGGTAAATGTGAATGTGTAAATACAAAACAGGGTGAATTATGAAGCGAGAGGCAGGTGGAGGATTGGATTGTGAATTAATTTGGAGGTTTACGGTAAAACGAGCTACTGCTTTTTAACCAGCAACCGGCAACTGCTGTTTAACCGGCAACCAGCTAATTATTCAATTTCACAAATCCTCCATCAATCGGATAATCACAGCCTGTAATAAAGCCTGCTTCGTCACTGCAAAGATACAGTGCCAGGTATGCGATTTCATCTGGTTTGGCCATTCGTCCTATTGGTTGAGTGGCGGATAATTTAGCAAACATTTCCTCTTCTTTTCCAGGATAATTTTTGCTGATGAATCCGTCAACAAACGGAGTATGAACCCTTGCCGGCGAGATACTGTTGCAACGGATGCCCTGCTTCAAATAATCTTTTGCCACACTTAAAGTCATTGATAACACTGCACCTTTACTCATACTATAGGCAAATCGATCGGGAATACCTAAGCTGGCGGCAATTGATGCCATATTCAGGATTACGCCTGCATTATGTTTGATCATATGCGGAATGACTGCATGCAAACAATTATAGGTACCCTTTATATTTACCGTGACGATTCTGTCAAAGTCTTCCTCTGCTGTGTTGGCTGCGTTGCCGATATGGGCAATCCCTGCATTGTTTACCAGGATGTCTATTTTATCAGTGGAGGCAATAGCATCGATTATTTCATTCACTCTCGACTGATCAGCTATATTAATTGCATGTGCCTCAGCTTTTCCACCTTCCTCGTTAATTTGTTGAGCCACTTCTTTTGCC
The DNA here is from genome assembly GCA_031425315.1 of Chitinophagales bacterium. Classification (GTDB taxonomy): domain Bacteria; phylum Bacteroidota; class Bacteroidia; order Chitinophagales; family Chitinophagaceae; genus Pollutibacter. The sequence continues at coordinate 33,997 of JANPJC010000118.1, read as the reverse complement.
AATTCATCGTTCAGTTCGAGTATATGAACCTTCGCTCCCTGTTTCGCAAAGATTTTTGAAACCGATAAACCGATTCCGCTGGCCCCGCCTGTTACTATTGCAGTTTTATTTTCAAGAGAAAAGAGCATAATGTATATTGAAGCCTGAAATTAGTAAAAGATCAGCTTTTCCAGAGTTGGTTTTTTAATTCTATTCCATTAACGATTCATTGAAGTAAATTTTCAAGTATGAAACTGTACAAACAAAATGGTATTGTAATCATTGAACACGCAGATAATTTTTATCAGACAGACAGGCAATGGGACGAACTTGTCAATCATAAAGATTTATTTCAATATCTTCTTTCACAGCTTGATAGTTTCTCCAAAACTTCCGCCGTGGACACTACAAAATCATTCGACGCGCCAATACAAACGCAGGAAATCTGGGCTGCAGGAGTAACATATTATCGCAGTCGCACCGCCCGCATGGAAGAATCCAAAGACGCCGGTGGAGGTACATTTTATGACAAGGTTTATCACGCAGACAGGCCTGAATTATTTTTCAAAGCGCTTCCGCATCGCACCGTCGGGCACTACGGGAAAATAAGAATCCGGCAGGATTCAACATGGGATGTTCCTGAACCCGAGCTCACTTTATTCATCAGTTCTGCTGGAACCATTGAAGGATATACAGTGGGTAATGATGTGAGTTCGCGCAGTATTGAAGGCGAAAATCCTTTATATCTTCCGCAGGCAAAATCATATCAGTACAGTGCTGCACTCGGCCCTTGTTTGCTGGTAAAAGAACAGTCTATTCCACCAGATGCGGAAATAAGATTGGCCATCTACAGAAATGGCGAAACGATGTTTGACAATAATATTACAATCGATCAGATGAAAAGAAATCATGAAGAACTCGTGGAATATCTTTTCCGCGAATCTGATTTTCCGGTTGGATGTTATTTGATGACCGGAACTGGAATTGTACCTCCAGATTCTTTTACATTACAAAAAGGCGATGAAGTACACATATCTATAAGCGGCATCGGCACGCTTGTAAATATTACAGATAAAAAATAAGTTATGAAGTTAACTGCGCTGTTTGTTTTTACTATCATTTCTTTTTTTGTTTCAGCGCAGGTTAAATCACCCGCTCCTTATGGTGTACTTCCTACCTCGCGTCAATTAAAATGGCACGAGTTGGAGATGTATGTTCTTGTTCATTTTACACCAACCACTTTTGAGAATAAAGAATGGGGCTTTGGTGATGCCAATCCGGAATCCTTTAATCCTTCAGCATTTGATGCGGGTCAGATTGTTGGTGCTGTGAAAGATGGTGGTTTCAATGGAGTTATTTTTGTTTCGAAGCATCATGATGGCTTTTGTCTATGGCCAACGAACACCACCCCATATAACATCAGTAAAAGCAAATGGCGCAATGGTAAGGGAGATATGGTGAAAGAATTTGAAACTGCCTGCCGAAAATTAAATATGCAATTTGGCGTGTACTGCTCACCGTGGGATAGAAATAATCCGCAGTATGGATCTTACGAATATATAAAAACTTATCGCAATCAATTAAAGGAATTGTATACGCGATATGGTAATTTGTTTATGTCATGGCATGATGGGGCTAACGGAGGTGATGGTTATTACGGTGGTGCAAGTGAAAGTAGAAAGATTGATCGTACAACGTATTATGGATGGGATACGACCTGGGCAATGACAAGAAAATTGCAACCCATGGCAAATATTTTCAGCGATGTCGGTTGGGATGTTCGTTGGGTGGGAAATGAAAAAGGCGAAGCAGCGACTACCTCCTGGGCAACATTTACACCTACACCATTAGAAGGTAAAGCTAAAGCCGGCCCGGGCGAAGTGCGTGATGATCTTTCCCCAGAGGGTACCAGGAACGGTAAATACTGGATTCCTGCAGAGTGCGATGTACCACTGCGGAATGGTTGGTTTTATCATCCTGAACAGGACAGTACAGTGAAAACGCCAGCAAAACTATTTGACCTGTACATGAAAAGTGTGGGTCGCGGGGCGGCGCTGGATGTAGGCGTTGCGCCCGACAGGAGAGGCCTCCTGCATGAAAATGACGTGGCCTCTTTAAAAGCATTTGGTGATATATTAAAAGCTACATTTAAAACAGACCTTGCCAAATCTGCTTCAATAATTGCCAGTAATACACGTGGTGCTGATGCCATTCGATTCGGTACAAAGCAACTTACTGATGGCGACAGATACAGTTACTGGTCTTCTGATGATAAAGTCACATCACCTTCACTTGAACTGCAATGGAAAACGCCGCAAAAATTTAATCTCATTCGTTTAAGGGAAAATATCAAATTGGGTCAGCGGATTGAAAAAGTTGAGCTGGATGCGTGGCGGAATGGTGCCTGGGAAAAAATCGGAGAAGCTACCAGTATCGGATCCTGTCGGTTGATACTCCTGGATCATCCGGTTGAAACCACCAAACTTCGCCTGCGGGTGGTGCAATCGCCAGTCGCTGTTGCGCTCAGTGAATTCGGTGTTTTTTTGAAGTCTCGCTAGGTGTCAGACACCTTCGCTTGGATTGATCAGGGAGAATGCTTCGAGGTGTCTGACACCTAACGAGCCGGGAAGTTACCGGCTAAACTTTACATTACCAAGGTGTAAACAACAGTATATCCACGTTTAATTCTTTGTTTCTGTGGTGATTTAACATTGTCAAAATGTATTTGTCATGTCGAAGACAAAACGCTTTGACCTATGTTGCTATTTTTGAATTATAAATAATAGCAATGACAAAGTTTATTTACGTTTTCTTTATCCTTTTTGTTTTTCAACAAGCAGAGGCCCAAGACAATCAGGCCAGCAGAAAGAAACATTTCAATACAGAAAATAGTATCGCAATACAAGGATATGATGCTGTGGCATATTTTAAACAATCAAAAGCCGTGAAGGGCAAGAAAGAGCTGGCAGTTAACAACCAGGGAATTGTCTATTATTTCTCCACTTCTGAAAACAAACAGGAGTTTTTGCAAAACGCTGCAAAATATGAACCCGAGTATGGCGGATGGTGTGCTTACGCTATGGGAGCGAACGGTGAAAAAGTCGAGATTGACCCCGCAACTTTTAAAATCATTAATGGAAAGTTATACCTGTTTTATAATAAGTACTTTAATAATACTTTAAAAACCTGGAACAAAGACGAGTCTAATTTAAAGATGAAAGCTGATCAGCACTGGGGGAAAATTGTCAAATGAATTAATCGAGTTCGGCCAGCTAGTCGACTAAAATCTTTTTTATTATTGCACCTGATTTGTTCCCAACAACTTTCACAAAATAAATGCTGCTTGCCCAATGGTCAGTGCTTATCGTGCTCAAAGCATTTGTTAGCCCTGATTGGTATTTAGTTTGTCCGGAAACGTTATTAATTTGAACTTGATAGTCTCCATCCAGATCGGCGCCGGTTATTCTAATGTTTATAAATCCTTTTGCAGGGTTAGGATATATTGTGATTGAAGTAGTTACCGTAGGGTCAGGATCCGGATTGGCCACCGGAGGTTCAGGTTTTGTCCCCCCGTTTATAAAGTTGTCAAGCTCATCCCGAAAAGCCTCTCTGTTTGCGCAGATAATGTTGAACGAAAAAACAATGTATATGTTGGAAGGCTTTAACTGGCACAATACATTTGCATGACTTGCCGCTGTTCCTGTATGCCCAATGGCCGTCGTTTTTCCATCTTCCTGGAAAAGCATTGTACCATAGCCATATAATTTATCATTGAAAGAATTGCTGGCGTCAACAGGTTTACCGGTCATTGAATCCACCCATCGGCGGGATAATAGTTCTCCATTCTGTAGTGCATAATAAAATCTGATCAGGTCTTTCGATGTTGAACTGATATCTGCAGCCCCACAACCCCATCCTACATTCGCTTGAGAATAATCCAGTAGTGTGGAAACATCAGGTAATGCACAATTCACCAGGGAATTGCACGGTACATATCCGCTAAAAGAATTTTGTAACGGGAGTGTGTCAAGATAAGTGTTATTCAATCCCAGCGGCTGAATGATATTTTCAATTACATATCGTTGATAACTGATACCGGAAACATTTTTCACAATTTCTGCAAACAGGTTTTAGTTTGCATTGGAGTAATAAAATTGTCCTTGTGGAAATGGTCCTGCGCCCTGGTCGGCAATAATCTGGAAAATGCTGTCGCGATAATTAATCTCCGGTCTTCCCAGGAAATCTCCGGCCAGTGAAGTGCCTGATTGTGGCTGGTTTAAGCTGGACGTATGATTCAATAGGGTTCTGATGTTTATAAAATTACTTTCTTCAATCTGCGCTACAAATTCAGGGGCAAGCCATTTACTGATATTGTCGTCCAGACTTAGCCGGCCTTGATCAACCAGCTGCAGAATCGCCGTAGCGCAGAAAATTTTAGAAAGACTGGCGGCCCTGAAGATAAGATCAGTTGATGCGGGAGTGTTGGTAGCGATATTACTCAATCCATCAGCAAAACTCCATTTCCATTTATTGGGATTATAAATACGCACTATCGCGCCAGGTGCAATTGTTGTGTTGGTTCTAAATTTTTTTGTAATGTCTTCCAATCCTTTTGCTATATCGACGGGAGGTGCTGGTAAAAAGGGTTAGGCTAAAGAATAAGTAGCGATGAAAACCAATGTTATGAAAAGTGAATAAACCTTCATATTTGAATGAATATTTATTTGCTGTAAGGATATAAAATAATAAGTCCCAACTAACGGTACAAGTCATCCTTACTCAGTCGTAGTACTTTCGGGTTGAATTGTTTGAAATTGTAGCTTAAGCGGAGAATAAAATAATTCTCCAAACCTGGGTTTTAAGTAAAGCATTTAATTAGCTATTGAGCCAGGGCATTTCCTGTTGATGATTGCCAGACCGATATTTACATGAAGTGTAAAAGTAAATCCCGCAGAAGTCAGATGATGTTAAGAGTTAAATGAAGCGGAAAAAGTTATTTCTTTTTATGCTATATTAAACCCAAATTAAAATTGCATTGGAGAATAGGCCCGTTCATCTGAAAAAAACCCTTACCCCGCTGGCTCTTTGGGGACTGGGGGTAGGATATGTTATCTCAGGAATGTATTTTGGCTGGAATCTTGGTCTGGAAAAAGGTGGCACCCTTGGACTTGCAGTGGCGACGTTTTTTGTGATGGTCATGTATTTGACTTTCTCATTCAGTTATGCGGAACTTGCGTGTTCAATTCCAAAAGCGGGTGGTGTCTTTGATTATGCCGGAAAAGCCTTTGGAAAAAACACAGCTTTTGTTGCAGGTTTGGCTCAAATGGTTGAATTTATTTTTGCGCCTCCGGCGATAGCATTATCGATAGGATCATATTTCAATGCATTTTTTCCACAAGTGCCCGTGTTAGCTTGTGCAGTTACTGTTTATCTGGCATTTACTGCACTGAATATTTACGGTATTAAGGCTGCCGCGAATTTTGAAACGATAGTCACCATTTTAGCAGTAGGAGAATTAGTACTTTTCTGTTCATTGACAATGCCACATGTAAAGGTGGATAACCTCACCAATAATGCTTTGCCTAACGGATGGGGTGGTGCCTTTGCAGCTGTACCTTTTGCCATTTGGTTTTTCCTGGGTATAGAAGGCGTCGCGAATGTTGCGGAAGAAACAGTTAATCCACAACGTGATATCAGCAGAGGATTTGGCTGGTCGGTACTTACACTTGTTGTATTATGTTTTGCTGTATTTATTTCGGCTACGGGTGTCGGTGGTTGGGAAGCAATATTGTATACAGACGCATCTCATACAGCAACATCTGATTCTCCATTGCCTTTAGCACTGAGCATGGTGACGGGTAGTAACAGTTTAATGTATCATCTGCTGATAACAGTGGGACTTTTTGGCCTTGTCGCATCTTTTCATGGACTCATTCTTGCTGCCGGCAGATCTACTTATGAAATGGGAAAAGTTGGTAATCTGCCTTCAATACTTGGAACTATATCTCCGAAATTTCAAACACCTTCTTATGCACTGTTGGCCAATATGGTTGTTGGTATACTGATTTTGTTTTCGGGTAAAACTGCTGAAATAATTACTGTTTCAGTTTTTGGCGCACTTACCCTTTACATCTTTTCAATGCTTTCTCTTTTCAGTTTGCGTAAAAAATTTCCGACCCTTAACCGGCCGTTTAAAGTGCCACTATATCCATGGTTTCCGGTTATTGCATTAATTATCGCTTTTGTTTCCCTTATTGCGATGATGGTTTATAATTTTTTACTCGGTATGGTGTACTTTGCATTGCTGGGAGCAGGATATCTGCTCTACAAAATTTTCCATAAAAAAATCGCGAATGAGCATGATTCCTGATTGGGTAAAAAATCATCCTTCAGCAAAAGTAAAATTAGCTGTGGCTGATATTGATGGTGTGTTGAGAGGTAAATATATTTCGACAGAAAAATTTAATTCAGTTGCAGCATCAGGTTTGGGATTTTGCGATGTGATTTTTGGTTGGGATATGGCCGACCTTGCTTACGACAACACTAACTTTACCGGCTGGCATACAGGTTATCCCGATACACAGGTGAAGATTGATATGTCAACCTTCAGGAAAATTCCCTGGGAAAAAGAAACGCCATTCGCTTTGGCAGATTGCGTTGACCAATCATCAGGGGCCCATTTGATTTGTCCGCGCAGATTATTAAAAAGCATTATTCAGCAGGCAGAGGATTCCGGATACGTACCTTTTTTTTCGCAGGAATTCGAATGGTTCAATTTTGCTGAAACACCGCAATCCCTGCAACAGAAAAATTTTGCAAACCTCACACCAATGTCTCCCGGGATGTTTGGTTATTCTATTTTGCGCAGTACACTACGCAATGATTTTATGGATGCGCTGTTTAGTGAGTTGAATGCTTTTGACATTCCTATTGAAGGCTTACATACAGAAACAGGCCCTGGTGTATATGAAGCTGCGATTTCGTATTCAGAAGCATTGGAGGCAGCCGATAGAGCCATTCTATTTAAGACTGCCGTGAAGGAAATTGCTATGCGATTCGGCATCACTGCTACTTTTATGGCGAAGATCAGTGAAAACCTTCCCGGCTGCAGCGGCCATGTACACCAGAGTTTATGGAATAAAAATAAATCCTCCAACTTGTTTTACGACGATGGTGCCAGCGATAAAATGAGTAAGGTGATGCGCTCCTATATGGCAGGACAACTGCTATGCCTGCCCGAAATTTTACCAATGATAGCGCCGACAATTAATAGTTATAAGCGATTGGTTGAAGGTGCGTGGGCCCCAACAACTTTAACCTGGGCGATCGATAACCGTACAGTGGCTTTGCGTTCCCTTCCTGGAGGAAGTAAATCGTGCAGGCTTGAAACAAGAGTGGTGGGTTCTGATTCTAATCCCTATCTCGCCATGTCGGCATGCCTTGCAGCAGGTTTGTATGGAATAAAAAACAATCTTGAATTATCGCAGGAGCCCACTTCGGGTAATGGTTATGCAGACAAACGTTATGGTTTGTTTTTGCGAACATTGGAAGAAGCTACCGCAAAAATGAAATCATCTGCAATAGCCAGAGAACTTTTTGGTGAAACATTCGTCAACCATTTTGTTGCCACCCGCGAGTGGGAGTGCCGCCAGTATGCAAAGGTGGTCACTGATTGGGAATTGAAACGTTATCTTGAAATTATTTAACTGCAAATTGCTAAAAGCATTAAAAAACTATGTCATTAGATACTATCAGTCAGTTTAATTTTCCTACTACTATACGGTTTGGCGTAGGCGCAATAAAAGAATTACCGGCCTATTTGCAAAAGTATAATTTAAATTATCCATTGATTGTAACTGATGCAACAATCTCGCAGCTACCATTTTTCAAAAAGATAGTAGATGACCTGGATGCTGCAGGTTTTCACGCCGATGTTTTTACTGATATTCATAAAAATCCGGTGAAGTCTGATGTTTACAAAGGCACAGATGCATGGGATGCCTCGCCACACGATGTAATTATTGGAATTGGAGGAGGCGCAGCATTGGACGTGGCAAGAGCTATTGTATTAAGGGTCCATCACCGGGAAGATCTGTTTAAGTACGATGATCTCATCGGTGGAGATGTATATGTAACAGGAGAAGTACCACATTTTATCACTGTTCCAACAACAGCAGGAACTGGTAGCGAAGTAGGAAGAAGTGCGATTATTGCAGATGATGAAACCCATCAGAAGAAAATATTATTCTCACCCAAATTATTAGCAAAAATTGTTTTCGCCGATCCGGTTCTTACGATGGATTTACCTCCTTTCATCACTGCTGCCACCGGTATGGATGCGCTCACGCATAATATGGAAGCATTTCTTGCAAAGAATTATCATCCGATATGTGATGGGATTGCATTGGAGGGAATGGCCCTGATCTGTCAGGCAATTGAAAACGCAACATTGCGGCCAGATAAGGCTTCGCGCGGTAAGATGTTGTTAGGTTCGATGATGGGAGCCATTGCATTTCAAAAAGGGTTGGGTGTTGTGCATTCATTGGCACATCCGATGTCCTCACTTTTGGATACACATCATGGGTTAGCGAATGCAGTTAACCTTCCTTATGGTATGCGATTTAATATAGCAGGATCGGAAGAAAAGTTCAGGCGAATGGCGAGGACATTGGAATTGAAAACTGAAAGTCCGGCAGGTGTTGTAGAATACCTTTTCAGTTTAAATAAGGTATTAAGTATTCCATTGCAACTTTCCGGTGTTGGAGTAAAAGAGGAACATCTGGATACGCTTGCAGATTTGGCATTTGCTGATTTCGCGCATCCTAATAATCCTAAACCGGTAACAAGAGATGATTTCAGAATGCTATATGCAGAAGCGCTGTAGGTATTGATTAGTACGAATAATTTTATTGATGGAAAAATTAATTATCGGTATTACCGATTGCAGTAAATATGCGAACTATCACCGATGGATAGCCGCAGCACCACTTGAGATTGAAATTATAAAAATCAGCGTACAATATCCAGACTGGAAAAGTTTTGATACCTGTGCGGGGATTGTGTTCAGTGGGGGAGAGGATGTTCATCCATCTTTTTATAAAAGGCCTGAATACATTGAATACTGCTATCCTGAGGATGTGAGTTATACGCGTGATGAAAATGAATGGAAAATGATGGAGAAAGTTAATCAACGGGGTGTTCCTGTATTAGGAATCTGTCGTGGGTTACAATTCATAAATGTCTTTTACGGCGGTACGTTGATACCGGATCTGGCAACCTGGGGGAAATACAATCATTCAAAACTTCCTGATGGTGCCGACAGGTATCACGATATTTATATTGATCCCCAAAGTTCGCTTTATGTTCAAACAAGGCTCGAAAAAGCAAGGGTAAACAGCAATCATCATCAATCTGCTGACAGAATTGGAAAGGACCTGGTTGTATCCGCAATCTCACCTGAAGGAACAGTTGAAGCTATTGAGTGGAAGAATCCAGATGATAAATTTTACTTATCATTAGTGCAATGGCATCCTGAAAGAATGGATGATCAGGGCAGTCCACTGGTGGAATTTATCCGCCGGGACTTTTTGGATGCTGCTGTTCAAAATAAATAAACTACAAAGAAACCGATATGCAAATTTTTAATCCTGCAACAGGTGCATTGATTAACACGATTGATGACGAAACGATTGAATCAACACAGAAAAAATTTGATCTCTTGAAAGCCGGGGCTGCTGAATGGAAGGCTGTACCATTGAAAGAAAGAATTTTGATCATGCATACTTTCTCGGCATATCTGGAAGAAGAAAAACAATCGCTGGCGCATACGCTTACAGAGGAAACGGGCAAACCATTGCAACAGGCCGTCAATGAAGTGAATGGCGCAAGAACAAGAATTGCCTGGTTATGTGGAAATGCAGAAAAATATTTGTCTGATGAAATCATGAGTGAGTCGGATAGCATGATTGAAAAAATAAGCTATGAACCATTAGGTATCGTCTGTAATATTTCTGCATGGAACTATCCATATCTCGTCGGTGTCAACGTTTGGGTGCCGGCATTATTATCCGGTAATGCGATCATGTACAAACCATCTGAATTTTCGACGCTCACAGGTCTGCATGTTGAAAGGTTGCTGAAAGAAGCCGGTGTACCTGAAAATGCATTTCAGGTGGTAACTGGCGGGGGACAAACCGGCAGCTGGTTATTGGAAATGCCATTCGATGGATATTTTTTCACTGGTTCATGGAAAACCGGTCAGGCTATTTATCAGAAAGTTGCTAAAAAGATGGTCGTGTGTCAGTTGGAAATGGGAGGCAAGGATCCGTTATACGTAACAGATGATATTGAGAATATTGAATCAACTGCTGCGGGCACTGCAGATGGCGCATTTTATAATAATGGTCAGAGTTGTTGTGCAGTAGAACGGATATATGTACATGAAAAAGTTTATGATCAGTATATACAGGCATTTCTGAAAGAAGTAAATTCATTTAAGACGGGTATTCCAACAGAGGCCGGTGTATACATCGGCGCATTAACGCGGGTCGGGCAAATACCAGTTTTAGAAAATCAGGTGAAAGATGCGGTAGAGAAAGGAGCGATATTGGCAGTTGGTGGTCATAAAATTGAAACAGCCGGCAATTATTTTGAGCCCACAGTATTATTGAATGTTGATCATGATATGCTGGTGATGACTGAAGAATCATTCGGTCCGATTATCGGCATTAAAAAAGTAAAAGATGACGCTGAAGCCATTGCGCTGATGCGTGATACGGAATACGGCCTTACTGCTGCTGTATATAGCCGCAATGAGCAACGGGCCGAAAATATTTTATCTGAATTGAACGTAGGCACGGGTTACTGGAACTGTTGCGACCGGGTGAGTGCAGCATTACCCTGGAGCGGCCGGAATCACAGTGGTTTCGGCGCCACTCTCTCACATGCAGGATTACGGGCTTTTACCAAACCAAAGGCATGGCATTTGAGGCGGGGGTAGCAGACGTGAATCGTGAATCGTGAAACGTGAAAGAGCAGCCCCCAAGACAGTCAATGGGTGAATATGTCTATGAGGGAATTCGAAACAAGTGCGAAGTGCGAATTGCGAAGGGGGAAGTAACAGCCGTCTCCTGCGTGAATCGTCAATCGTGAATGTGTCAATGAGTGAATTCTGAAATCGAAGTAATGAGTGGCAATTAGTAAGTTAGGCGTTACTGTTATCACAACACTTAAGGTTGTGAAAATGGAAACGAGTTCATGTTTAAAAAAAGAAATTTTCTTATCAATAAAACAATTTATCCGCTGGCTGTTAATTCACCTATTGACTCATTCACCCATTCACATCACCGTAACGGCTGTTCCGATTCACGTCTCACGATTGACGATTCACGTTTCAAAAAATGACAAAGCATAAAGCCAGCACACGGAAAAGTTTCATCAACAATCAAAGCTGTCTATCACCAACGGATAAGCGCTGATCTCTTTTCTACTGCCGGCTTTATGCGTACTGTCATTCATCGGGATGTGGCCATTACCATGAACCTTTAACAATCACATCTGATGAAAGAATTATGGAGCTAAAAATGGCGTTACAATCTCAAGGACCTGGGCCATTGTCAATGGTTCGTCAAAGGCTTCTGATGCTGCTTCAGCACTGATTGCTTTTCCATTGATATTGGTTATTGTTACACCTGCCTGAACGACAACTTCTTCACCATCATAACTTTTTTGTACAAGGGCACCAATGCCACCTGTATCTTTCAAAGTTATCCATGGCTTAATTGAGTTGCTGCCGGAAAGATTTCTGCGCATATAACGGATATGTGCAGCGTGACGGGCTTCAACGGAATGGATATTTAATGCTGCGGTAAGCACATCATTATTTGAAATAAGATTAGCTGCCTGGCCTTTGTATGCTCTCACACCTGTGTCTTCAAATGTTTGCGCTACTGCAAGGAAAGTTGGATAATCAGTAAACACTGTTGCCAAAGGACCTGTCATTGATCCACTACCTGCGCTGAAATCAAAATTGGGTTTGGATACAGGCGTTTTTCCTAATGAAGTAATGGCTGCCTTCAGAAAGTTTACGTGTGCCAGTTCATGATCCCTGATAGTTGCAATTGCACCTGCCGGTGCGCCTGCCGGAACAAGGTTAGCAGCAGCTGAACCTTTTTGGTAAAATTCGTATTCAAGATATTCCAGTGTCAAAGCATACTGCAACACACCTTCAATATCAGTTGTGGTTTGAGAATAAGCTTTTTTAAACATTGAACCTAGTGCAATCGGCACTGCAGCCATTGCAATTTTGCCACCTATTTTGGCAAAAGATTTCATGGCCGAACGACGGGAATCCAACCTGTCATAAACTTCGGGGTCCGTTTTTTCTATCGATGTAATTATATTATGGAGATTCATATTATGCTGATTTTTTAGAATTATGATGTAGGTAAGTTACTTGCGTTGATCTTTGATTTAAGGAACCCTGATGCGATCATTAATACATCTGGCGGGTTACGCGAAGTGTCAAGACCATTCACATCTATTACTGTTGAATCAGCAAATGATCCGTTTGAAATCAGATCGCGGATATAGGCTGCATGGCGTGCTTCCACTGAAACAATTTTACCTGCGAGCAACAGGTAGTCTGGAGATACGATCAGTTTGCCTGCACCATTATATGCTGACACACCAAGATCTTCAAAAGCTTTTGCGGTTCCTAACACGCTGTCTCTGCTGCTGAAATTGATGGAAGAAAAATCTACTTCCAGATCAACGATTGCCTGATTGCCGAGGGCTGTTTTAAAAAATTCGCGGTGAGCGATCTCATGATCACGGATATCCGTCAACAATGCCTGTTCTGATGGAGTAATCCCGGTATAAAAGCTTGTGGCTACCTGGGTGTAAAATGCCGCTTCCAATTGCTCGAGCGCATAGGCGTAGTTTAAAATTCCTATATCGCCACTTCCGAGGTCGATACCGCCGTTGTTCATAGGTTCATCATCTTTGTTACATGCCGCTAAAAAACCGGCTGTAAGTGCAGAATAACCGAATACTGATAATAATTTCCTTCGCTGACTGCCGTAGGCCGACAGATCAGCATTTCCAGCTGGTTTGATTAAATCTTTGTGTTTTTCCATAACCCTTGATTGTGTGATTGAATATTGATTAATTGCTTATCTCAATCACATACGAGAATCGATACAGCCTGGATTTATTTACTTATAAAAAAACATAAAAAAGCTTTGTTGTGTATGTTATTCCACACTGCTGAACTGAGTAAGATCAGATACCACAATGACCTCACTCATTAGTGTAAACAACAACCTCTGTTATTTTGCAATCAAATTCAGGCATGAATAAAACCGAGGTAAAGCAACACACAACCTGTGATCATTGTGGTGAAGATTGTAATACAGAGATATCTTTTTCAGATAAAAATTTTTGCTGTGATGGCTGCAGGATGGTGTACCAAATGCTGAGCGAACACGGTATGTGTGATTACTATACATTGAATCAACAGCCAGGAACCAATAATCGAAGAGCTCATCGTAAGGATCAGTTTGCATTTTTAGCTGATGAAGCCATCCGGCAAAAACTGATACAGTTTAGTGATGACAAACAAACACATGTAAAATTCTATCTTCCGCAGATACATTGCAGCTCATGTCTATACCTGCTCGAGAATCTTCACCAGTTTCATGCAGGCGTGATGAGGTCAATAGTCGACTTTACAAAAAAAGAGGTACAGATTGTATATTCAAATGCTGAAATCAGTATGCAGCAGTTGGCTGAACTGCTTACCAGCATTGGCTATGAACCCTATATTTCACTTCATGATTTATTGCAACAAAAGCCTGGTGCCAATCGCTCTTTAATAATCAAACTTGGTGTCGCCGGATTTTGTTTTGGGAATCTGATGTTGCTGAGTTTTCCGGAATACCTGGGGCTTGATCATAATGATAAAGGGTTGCAACCTGTGTTCCGGTTATTTAATGTATTGCTGTCGTTGCCCGTAATTCTTTTTGCTGCCCGGCCTTTTTTCCATGCGGCCTGGAGCGGACTGAAACAAAGGTTTCTAAATATTGATGCGCCGATTGCATTAGCCATACTCGTGACATTTGGCAGGAGTATCTACGAAGTAATAACCGGCACCGGTGCAGGATATTTCGACTCTATGTCGGGTATCGTTTTCTTTATGCTTGCCGGACGGGTTCTCCAGGATAAGACCTATCGGGAGCTTTCGTTTGACCGCGACTTCACATCTTATTTTCCAATTGCTGTATCTGTTTTAAAAGAAGGAAAAGAAATTCCGGTAGCATTGCCCGATATCAAACCTGGTGATACGATGTTGATACACAATGAAGAACTGATACCTGCTGACGGCATACTGACCTGTGGCAAGGCAGCAATTGACTATAGTTTCGTTACAGGAGAATCTGATCCCTTATGGAAGGAGGTTGGTGAGATTGTGTACGCCGGTGGAAAACAAAAAGGTGGCAACATAGAAGTTTATGTAGTAAAAGAGGTTGTACAAAGCTATCTGACGCAGTTGTGGAACCAGCCTGGCGGCAAGGCGCAGGTTGCTGAAAAACAATCTTTTGTACATCTGCTCAGCAGATATTTTACTTTTATTGTTTTTGCAACGGCAGCAAGTGCAGCAGCATACTGGTACTTTAACGATCCCTCAAGAATCGGGAATGCAGTTACGGCAGTGTTAATAGTTGCATGTCCCTGTGCGCTCCTGCTGTCACACACTTTCACCAATGGGAACGTATTGCGGATTTTAGGTCGTAATCATTTCTATTTAAAAAATGCACAAACCATTGAAGAAATTGCCGCTACAGACCATATCGTTTTTGATAAAACAGGTACACTAACAGCCACTGGTGATATCAAAGTGATGTGGACGGGAAAACCATTGACAGAAACTGATCAGCAAATGATTTGTTCGTTGGCAGGTTCATCGACTCATCCTTTAAGTAAAGCTATTGTGCAATACTTCGGGTTCCCGGGGAATTATCAATTTAGTGTTCTGGAAGAAGAGGTGGGAATGGGAATCATGGGCAAATTAAATGGCACCATGGTTAAACTTGGTTCTGCTGAATTCACAGGTGCAACAAAAATTGATGGGGGTAGCAAAGTGCATATATCAATCAATGGAGCAGCGTGCGGTTATTTCAGTTTCACCAATCCCTATCGAAATGAAATTGCAAAGGTTACTCAAAAACTATCTGTAAATTTTGAATTATCTGTAGTGTCTGGTGATAATGACAGAGAAAGACTGAGGTTGCAGAAGATATTTGGAAAGGATGCCACATTGTTATTTAGCCAGATGCCATCAGACAAACAACGATATGTGGCAGGTTTACAAAAAGAGAACCGAAAAGTGATGATGATTGGTGATGGACTTAACGATTCAGGTGCGTTAAATCAAAGTAATTGCGGAATTGCCATTGCTGAATCCGCTCACTCTTTTACACCTGCCAGTGACGTAATATTAGATGCTGCTTATCTCTCCAGGCTACCTGAGCTGATTAAGATGTGCAGGTTAAATAAGATTGTAGTGATGGCAAGTTTTGTTTTGTCAATAATGTACAATATCATTGGATTATACTTTGCCACGAGCGGAACTTTATCGCCAATGATTGCTGCTATACTAATGCCTGCAAGTTCAATCAGCATTGTTTTGCTTACTTTCGGATCAACCAATTGGATAGCTAAAAGCCTTAATCTTTGATCTCTGATTATTGAATGTTCAATGAAATCGTGTATCGACTGATGTCATTTGAAGACCAATCAAAAAGCGATTGATTGTCTTTAATAATGAATAAGATAATAAGTGTAATTGTGTAATGCTTTTTACCATTTAATACTTTTTGCCCTCAATAGTCTTGTAGTAGATTTTTTCTCCTTGCTTTTTTTACCTAAAACTCAAAACTTAAAACTTTTTTTTGGCCACGGGGTTGAACGGAGGTTTGGAGGTAAGCGGAGGAACAGCCAATTGTTACACCACACTGTTTTGTTACCGAAACTTGAACCCAAAACTTGAAATTTTTTCGCTTACTTAATTGAACGAAGGTATTGAGGTAAAGCCAATTTAATATTCTCACTGCTTACTTCTTACTGCTCACTGCTCACTACTGTGATGACAATCATTAAAATCATTGATAATAGTCATATCGTACCGTATCGTGCGCATTTAGCTTTATGCAATAAATCAACTCCTATGAGTGTGATCATTCTTCTTCTGATCGCCAGTATTTCAATCGCAGGGCTTTTTCTTTTCGCATTTATCTGGTCGGTATCAAATGGACAGATGGATGATGATTATGCACCACCCAGGCGGATTTTGTTCGATGATCCGGGCACTGGAGATAAAAAGCCAGCGTAATCCCAATTCAGTTTCAATCAACATCAACTTTCATCATAAGACCAAAACTTCACTATGCAGCTTGAAAAATTTCATTATGATAACCGGATTGTAAAATGGTTTGCATTTGCAACGATCCTTTGGGGAGTGGTGGGTATGCTTGTAGGTTTATGGGCATCGATATCGATGTTCTATCCGGCAGCCAACCTTAATTTTGCACCCACTACTTTTGGCCGTATGCGACCCTTGCATACCAACGCTGTTATTTTTGCATTTGTTGGAAACGGTATTTTCACAGGCGTTTATTATTCATTACAGCGTTTATGTAAAGCCAGGATGTTCAGTGATGTACTGAGTAAAATTCATTTCTGGGGATGGCAGTTAATAATTGTCAGCGCAGCTGTAACCCTTTTGGCTGGCTTTACAACCGGCAAGGAATATGCAGAATTGGAATGGCCAATTGATATTGCAATTACATTGGTTTGGGTGGTTTTTGGTATCAACATGTTTGGTACAATTATTAAAAGAAGAGAGAGTCATATATATGTTGCGATCTGGTTTTATATCGCCACCTGGGTGACTGTAGCCATGTTGCATATTGTAAACTCGTTTGAATATCCAATTTCATTATTTAAAAGTTATAGTTTTTACGCAGGTGTTCAGGATGCATTGGTACAATGGTGGTACGGACATAATGCGGTGGCATTTTTTCTTACCACTCCATACCTCGGCTTAATGTATTATTTCCTTCCGAAGGCTGCTAACAGGCCGGTATATTCATATCGGCTTTCGATCATTCATTTTTGGGCACTGATTTTTCTATATATCTGGGCCGGCCCGCACCATCTTTTATACACAGCATTACCCGACTGGGCACAATCACTTGGTGTTGTATTCTCAATAATGCTTATCGCACCAAGTTGGGGTGGTATGTTGAACGGATTGTTTACACTTCGTGGCGCATGGGATAAAGTAAGAGAAGAGCCCATACTTAAATTCCTTGTTGTCGCAATCACCTGTTACGGTATGGCCACTTTCGAAGGCCCTATGCTGAGCTTGAAAAATGTAAATGCCATTGCTCACTTTACAGATTGGATTGTTGCTCACGTACACATCGGCGCTTTGGGATGGAATGGGTTTTTAACTTTTGGCGTAATGTATTGGTTGTTTCCGAGGATGTGGAATACCAAGCTTTATTCAAAGAAACTGGCAGATACGCATTTCTGGATTGGCACGATTGGTATTATACTCTATGCGATACCGTTATATTGGGCAGGGTTCACCCAGAGTATGATGTGGAAACAGTTTACAGAAGAAGGTCAGCTGAAATTTCAGTTCCTTGAAACAGTTACACATATCATTCCAATGTATATCACCCGCAGCATTGGTGGTTCATTGTACCTGATTGGTGTATTTGTGATGGTATATAATCTGGCTAAAACTGTGGCATGCGGAAGTTTCATTGCCAACGAAGCAGCAGAGGCACCAGCACTACCTAAAGTTGTTGTTACTCACGGTAAAGAATACTGGCACCGGTGGATTGAAAGAAGACCCATGCAGATGTTGTTATTCAGTTTTATTGTTGTAGCGCTCGGCGGTGCAATAGAATTTGTTCCAACATTTCTTGTGAAGTCGAATGTACCAACAATCAGTAGCGTCAAACCATATACTCCACTTGAACTCCATGGCCGCGACATCTATATCCGTGAAGGTTGTTATACCTGTCACTCTCAAATGATCAGACCGTTCCGCGATGAAGTTTCACGTTATGGAGAATATTCAAAAGCTGGTGAATTTGTCTATGATCATCCTTTTCAATGGGGCAGTAAACGTACCGGACCGGATTTGGCAAGAGAGGGAAATAAATATCCAGACAGCTGGCATTATAATCACTTTTTGGATCCGCAGTCGATGTCGCCTGGTTCCATTATGCCATCATATGTTTGGCTGTATGACGATAAGCTCGACACAACAAAAACACCGAAGATGATTAATGCGATGAGGGCACTTGGTGTTCCATATGAAGAGGGTTTTGATAAAGTTGCCAATGCAGATCTTTTTGAGCAGGCCGGAAAAATCAAAAAAAATCTCAAAGACAATAAGATTGATGTGGCGAGCGACGATGAAGTGGTAGCACTTATCGCCTATATGCAAAGGCTAGGTAAGGATATCAGTGTACAGGCAGTAAAATAATTTATCAGTTTAAAAATATCATTTCCAATGAAATTTATTCATTACCTGGAAAAAATCAGCGGCGTAAGCATATTCGGAATCACCGCGTTCCTCCTTTTCAGCATTTTCTTTCTTGGTGTGTTAGTATGGGCGGCTAAGGCCGATAAAAAAATGATCGATGAAATCAGCCACCTTCCACTTGATTGATAAACCAGAACAAACTATCAATATGTTATTATCTATAAGAAAAAGAATATGCCGGTATACCAGCCGGGTGATTTTATTCTGTTTATTCATTTTACCTGTTCAATTCATTTTTGCGCAGGATATTGCTAAGTCAGCAAAATCAGTTTTAGACAATACACTGGTGATGACCATGCTGTTTATTATTGTAATTCTGTTATTGTTGATTTTCATTTTGTCGAATGTTGTAAGGAGCTCAATGGATATTTATCGCCAGAAGCGCAAAGACAATTCACCAGTAAAAACAACGATCATCACATTACTATTTCTCCTCGGCGGAAGTCAATTGATGGCTCAAACAGATGTAGTAAAAGAAGGGATGATTGGTGGTGTAAGTAAATCCACTTTTTATTTTATGGCGGCAGTAATTGGAGTGGAGATGTTGGTGATTTTCGCTTTGCTGTTTCAAACCCGTTCATTACTTGGTATTAAAAGTAAATGGGTGGAATGGATACCGCAGCCCGGCCAGGACACCGAAAGAAAATCTACAATCAGCTGGTGGGAAAAAATAAATCGCTTCCGCCCGGTCGAACAGGAGGCCAATATTGATCTTGGCCATAACTATGATGGCATCCGCGAATTGGATAATAGACTTCCACCATGGTGGCTTTATGGATTTTATCTCACAATAATATTTTCAGGAATTTACCTATGGAGGATGCATGTGGTTCATTCTGCGCCTACCAGTGATATCGAATATGCAAATGCTATGCAGGCCGCTGAAGAACAACGGCAGGCTTTCCTGAAAAAATCCGCAAATAATATTGATGAGAATTCAGTAAAATATTTAACTGCAGCGGTGGACATAGACGCCGGTAGCAAAGTATTTCAATCGCAATGTGTTGCCTGTCACGGTAAGGCAGGAGAGGGTGGCGTTGGACCCAATTTAACAGATGACTATTGGTTACATGGTGGTGGTGTGAAAGATATTTTTAAAACCATAAAATATGGCGTTCCTGAAAAAGGTATGAAGAAATGGAGTGAAGATTTTTCGCCCACTCAAATGGCACAGTTGAGCAGCTTTGTAAAATCACTTCAAGGCACTAATCCTCCGAATGGCAAGGATAAGCAAGGTGAATTATATACCGAAGAGGGCAGCGGTGCTCCTGCTGAATCAGCTGTAAATGATTCGACAAAAATTGGCAGCAAATAGGTTCAGGCGTAATAGTGACGAATCAGAAATCAAAGAATGAAAAATATAACGCGTGATGAGTTGTTGGCGGGTATTGAAGAGGAGTCGTACCGTGACAGGATAGCTACTGTTGATAAGTCCGGCAAAAGAAAATGGGTTTTTGCTCAAAAGCCCAGCGGCCGGTTTTATCGTGCCAGAACAATTGTAAGCTGGCTGTTTTTCATATTGTTCCTTACGATTCCATTTATTACAATAAATGGACGTCCATTCATGATGTTCAATATTCCCAATGCGAAGTTTATAATTTTTGGTAAGATTTTCTGGCCGCAGGATTTTTTTATCTTCGGATTGGGTATGGTCACCTTTGTAATTTTTATTGTTTTGTTTACCGCCGCTTTCGGCCGTTTGTTTTGCGGGTGGGTTTGCCCACAGACCAATTTTATGGAGATGGCATTCAGGAAAATTGAGTATTTAATAGAGGGAAATGCTTCAGAACAAAAACTCCTGGCACAGTCACCATGGAATGCCAGTAAAATTTTTAAAAAGACATCGAAGCATATCATCTTTTTTACACTTTCATTTGTCATCGCCAATTATTTTTTGTCGTATATCATTGGTGTGGAGGAGCTCGGTAAAATTATAACTGAACCGGTGACCCAACATTTCGGTGGATTTATTTCACTTGTTATCTTCTCCGGAATCTTTTATGGTGTGTACGCATTCTTTCGCGAGCAGGTTTGCACAGTGGTTTGTCCTTACGGCCGACTACAGGGAGTGTTGCTAGATAGAAATTCAATGGTTGTTGCATACGATTATCAACGCGGTGAGCCAAGGGGAAAATACACTAAAAAAGAAGAAAGTGGATTAGGTGATTGTATAGACTGTTTTCAATGTGTGAAAGTATGCCCCACCGGAATTGATATCCGTAATGGTACTCAAATGGAATGTGTGGGTTGTACTGCGTGTATTGATGCCTGTGATAATATCATGGATAAAGTGGGAAGACCTAAAGGATTGGTAAGATATGCTTCGGAAAATGGAATAAAAAATGGTGAGAAACTTCGTTACACACCGAGGATGAAGTTTTATACATTCATTTTGTTGGTGTTGGTAGGCTTATTATCAACGTTGCTGCTGACCCGTAAAGACATAGATGGTACGATTATGCGTACACCGGGAATGTTGTACCAGGAAAGAGGTACAGACAGTATATCCAACTTGTACAATATTAAACTGGTTAACAAAACCATAAAGGCAGTGCCTTTAAGTTTAAAGTTGGAAAGTATGCCAGGCAAAATTGAAGTGATTGGCAATCATGCGATAGATGTAAAAGCTGAAGGCCAGGGTTCCGGATCATTTTTTGTGATTCTACCCGCAAATCTTCTTACTAATCGCAAAACGGAGATAAGGATTGGATTGTATGAGGGCAATAAAAAAGTTGATGAATTGGAAACGAATTTTTTAGGGCCATCGAAATAAGTGCGAAGTACGAAGAGCGAAGTATGAAGTGAACAGCCAATACAAAGTAGGTAGACAGTAGACAATAGACGATAGAGAACAGCCCTTAGCGTAAATAACTTTTTTACAATTCTTATAAAATATACATACTCGGGTTGCTCGCCCTGAAAGGGCAGTCATATCCCAGCGATGGGCAGCGCCCATCGAAAAAAGTGCGAAGTTCGAAGTGCAAAGTTCGAAGTATGAAGTTGAAAGACATTAAGATAATAGACTGTAAATAGTAAGAACAGCGTGGAACGATAAAAATGATTTTCTAAAAGAAAAAAAAATATAATTATGAGTTGGTCAACTAAGCTGATACTGGTGTTTGTATGTTTTGGGTTGTTCATGTCGTACATGATATATCGTTGTATGAATGTTCCGGTAAATCTGGTATCGAAAGCATATTACCAGGACGAGATTGCATACCAGGATGTCATTGATGCAAAAAAGAACACATTGGCATTAGATCAGGAAGTGACAGTCAATGCTTCGAATGGGCAGATGTTGATTCAGTTTCCGGAAGAACAACGGGGATTGAGTTTATCGGGTTCTGCGCTTTTGTATAATCCGCAGCAATTAAAAAATGACAGAACTTTTGTTATTCCTGCAACGCAAACAGGACAACAGAAAATAAGTCTTTCAACAATTCATCCGGGACTATACATTGCAAAAATTCAGTGGAGTGTTGAAGGCAAATCGTTTTATGCAGAAAAAGAAATATTAATTCCCTGATGCCTGAAATTTTATTTGCCGGATTTATTTTAGGATTGCTCAGCAGTCTTCATTGTGTTGGAATGTGCGGACCGATTGCATTATCGTTGCCTGTATATTCTTTTCACGGATGGGACAGGTACATCAGAATAGCAGCTTATCATGCCGGCAGAATTATAACCTACAGTACGCTTGGCTTTTTATTTGGCTGGTTCGGACGTGGGTTGTATGTGGCGGGTTTACAACAATGGCTCTCTGTCATCAGCGGATTATTTATTTTAATTTTTATTTTGCAGGAATATGTGTTTAGAAAATCTGTTCAGCCTGTCGTGATGCAAAAATTCCGTGCATTCGCGCAGGTTTCGATGGGTGTTTTATTAAAAGGAAAATTGCCCTATCAGCTATTACTGATGGGCATGATTAATGGTCTGCTGCCCTGCGGTATGGTTTATATTGCATTAGCCGGAACATTGAGTACTGGTTCAGTTTTATCTTCAATGGAATTTATGGCAATGTATGGCGTAGGCACAGTCCCTGCAATGCTGGCACTGAGTATTGCAGGTGGATTTGCAACAGCTGACTTCAGATTTTATATCCGCAAGGCCACCCCTTATCTCATGACATTATTAGCGATTCTACTGATTCTACGCGGATTAAATTTAGGGATTCCCTATGTCAGTCCTATCCTTCCAACAGCGCAATCAGAAGCAGTTATTTGTCATTAATTCAACAGTTGGTAGACAGTAGACGGTAGCGAACAGGCAATACAGGTTATAGGTTCTAAGTTGTATGTTCTACGTAAACAGCCGATACAGGAATGTTTTAAATTTGTTCCACTTATTAATTATGAATTAACTGTTTACTGCTCACTTGTATTTGCTGTTAACATACAACGTAAGACCTAAAACGTAAAACTGTATTGGCTGTTACTTCCCTCTTCCCCCTTCATACTTCTCACTTGTCTTGGTATCCCCATTCCTGGCCCTCCTTGAACTCCGTTACGGTTATGTTTTTTTCTTTCAACACCATTATTACCATTGTAATCACCAGCAAAGGGGAAATAGCAAACATAATTAGTTGAGCATCAGGAAATACATTATAAAAGCAGAATGAAGTATAGACGATTAGATATATGGTAACAAACCATGCTGCAACTGTTGATTTTTTCATAGCTATTATTTTAAACAAGACAATAACTTCATTCCTTTATACAAATGTCCAACATCCTTCGTCAGAAATAGTTGTCGATCTCATTAGTGGCTTTCAAAAAAATTGTGCCGATAGCTTTTAGATCAATAATATTTGAAGCAGGTTTGTAGCCAATACTGGATTTAACAGGCTGGGTATTTGGATGAAGAAGGGGAAAGTATAGGTTGCATGTTACAAGATGTTTGTTAACATCGCCAATACGTTACCTGACAGGCGGTTTTTGGGACACAGAGGGCTACTAAGGAACAAAGGGCACAAAGCAACAGCCAATTCAGTTTTAAATTGTGAGTTTTATATTCACGATTCGCGACTCACGACTCAATGTCGTTGAATTAAACAGGAAATACAAATACACGCCGGTAAGACGGTAAACCCGGTAACGAATACACGGAAAGAACAGCCTGCCAAATATTTCGAAATTTCAAAACAAAATCCTTAATTCAACGACATTGATTCACGACTCACGATGGAGACGGCTGATCATTCACCCATTGACACATTCACCCATTCACTTTTTCCATTGCTTCTACCATCGCTTTTACTTCCTCTTCATCAGCGATATATACATGTCCGTAATCAAGTATTTCAGGATTTAAAAATGTGACAGGATTTGGCGCAATAACTCTTGCGGAAGAATGGAATTCTGTTGCGCCTGTTGAATCCATTAGCTGGCGGATGTTTGAAGATTTTACGCCGGCACCCGGCATAATGATAATGCGTCCGGCTGACTGCATTACCAATTTTTTTAATACTTCCGCAGCATCAGGTGCAGCGCTTTTTTGTCCTGATGTAAGTACTCTTTCACAACCCACTTCAATTAAATCTTCAAGCGCCTGATAGGGTTCTGGAGCGGCATCAATAACACGATTTGAAGTAACGCCCAATGGCCAGGCTCTTTCTACAATTTTGTTGAACCTTTTTTTATCAACTTCACCATTCATTTTCTGGATGCCTATTGAAATTCCGTTGCACTGTAATGACTTACATGCATCAATGTCTTTCAGCATAATTTCAAACTCTTCATCAGAATAAAAATAATTACCAGCTCTTGGTCTGATGATGGGGTAGAGGTCGATTGAAATTTTCTCTCTCGCCAGGGCAATAGTACCAAAGGAAGGTGTTGTGCCACCTTCAACCGGGTTATCACATAATTCAACTCTTTTTGCTCCGGCACGTTCTGCGATCACACATGATGCAATATGAAAGGCACAAACTTCTAACATGGATGATTAATGGTTAAAATGAATTATAATCGAAATACAAATACACGCCGGTAAGTCGGTAAAGCGGGAATGAATACACGGGAACTAAAGCCAACGTTGATCTTCGCACATCCAACTTCGTACTTGCCTATAATTCACACATTGATTCATTCACTCATTTTCTACATCAAAATGGCTGTTCATTCACGTTTCACGATTTAATGTCGTTGAAATAATAATATTCGACCTTTAAAGCGGTGCTTTTTTGAACCACATAGTCACATAGTTGAATACAAGAGAAGTTTCTATGTGCCCTCTGTGCCTATGTGGCGGATGTTCACTTGGGAGGCCACTTCACAAAAGCTGTCAAGTTTGTCCATTCCGTTCCTTATTTCAACGACATTGATTGACGATTCACAATTCCCAAGGCTCTTCACTTCACATTTCGCACTTCGTACTTCGTATTTCAAAAGGCTGTTCACTTCCCACATCCCACTTCCCATTTCCCACTTCAAAAAGTGCTTTTTGCTTCATACACTTTGTCTTCAGTGGCTGTACGTACCGAATAAGTGAAACCTTTCTGTAACGCGTAGGCGCCGTATTCACCTTTTTTATTTAATGCCAGGAAACCTACCTGGATCTCTTTTGATTTTTCGGGACTTCGACGTATAATCCTGTTAACAGCTTCCTTGCAGGCGTCTTCGGGAGAATTTCCCTGTCGCATTAATTCCACTACCAGGTGCGACCCCACAATCCTAATCACTTCTTCTCCCAGGCCGGTAGACGTGGCGGATCCCACTTCATTATCAACATATAATCCCGCACCTATTACCGGTGAATCTCCAACCCTGCCGCGCATTTTGTAAGCCAAACCGCTGGTGGTGCATGCGCCGCTGTGGTTGCCCTGTGCATCCATAGCCAGCATTCCTATTGTATCATGATTATCTTTTCCACCAGGCATCGGATCTTTTTCTTTATCATATAATTGGTTCTCAATATTTGCCTTTGGCTCATATTTGGAAGTTTTCTTCCATTTCTCCCAATCTTCTTTCGATTTATCTGTTAGCAAATTGGTTTTTGTAAAGCCGTTTGCCAATGCAAACTCCAGTGCACCTTCGCCCACCAATATTACGTGTGGGGTTTTTTCCATTACCATCCGGGCCACAGCAATAGGATGAAGTATGTGCTCCAGCGCCATCACGGAGCCGCAGCGGTATTGGTGATCCATAATGCATGCATCCAGGGTAACACGTCCGTCGCGATCAGGTAAACCGCCGTAACCAACACTTTGGTTTGATTCATCCGACTCGGGTATCTGTACACCAGCCTCTACAGCGTCAAGTGCACTGCCTTTTTTACCTAATATTTCCCAGGCTTCAGCATTGGCCGCTTGACCGAAATCCCAGGTTGAAATTACAATGGGTTTATCTGTGACTGTTGCGTCTTGCTGTTTGTTTTCCGTATTTTGATTACAGGCAGCCAGTACGGCTGCAGAGCCCAGCAACGACGATTGTAAAAATTTTCGCCTCGTATTCATACTAATCAGATTATTTAAAAATGCCCTCAAATCTAATGAAAAAGACCAGTATGTGTAATAAACAATGACTATTGTATTCGGCGGGTTGAAATGCATGAAGAAACTGGAAATTATCCCTACCAGCGCAATGGTTCTAGCTATAGAATTATAAAAACAAGCGACAAAGCAGCCATAATTATTCCCGCGTTCAACTATTTTTATTTGGTTTAAGTGGATGAACAAAATACTCCTGTCAATCTCCATACTCCTGTTTACATTCTTTTCTTCAGGAGCACAAAACAATGAGTGGTCTGTTGTTTTTTAATTTGCCGGTGAAAGAGAATCCAACAAAACACAATATGACCTATTTACTTTCGATCAATCGGGAGGGAAGAAAAATCTAATGAATAATCCAGCTATCGCATGGATATATACTGCTTACCAGGATAAAATTAATTACATTTTTATGCAAAATGGTCATCATTCAATTTTTGCTGTGAACCTCGATGGTACTAAACAGTGGAAGATTAAATGGAGGGTTTGTTTATGAAGGTTGGCAAGATTGGAGTTCAGATGGACAATGGTAGGTTTTGATCAATCAGATATTCAGGAGAAAAATTATAATCTTGTTCTGATGCGTTGGAAAACAAAAGAAACAAAGGTGCTTAATGCTGTACCGTCTACTTCACCACCATGCCCGGTATTTGTTAAATCCGCCGCTTAGTTTTGATATTCAGAATCAAATAAAAAATGGGCAGTAACTGAAGTGGTGACTCATTCTTTTTATATATCATGATCAATGTCTTTTAGTTAAAGAACGCATCAGATCAAACTTTACAGTTTTTGCAGATGGCCTTCCAGGCAAACATCCGCCACATAGTTACAAAAGGCAGATAAATATTTCTATTGTATTCACCTATGTGTCTACCTGTCCGCCGAAGTGAAACGTAGGAGGATGTAGTTCTAAAAAGCACCGCTGTGAATTCCTGTTTTTCTTAAGTAAACGACATTGTATCTTGATCTATCAGGCGCAAAAAAAACTGTAACAACTACTGTTACAGTTTCGAAATATACATTATAGATTTAATAAACTACTATTCTGCAACTTTTAACCTCCGCATTTGCAGCACATTTAGCCATCACAATCCTCAGTACACCATCTGCGTATTGAGCGCTTGAGAACTCAGGATCCGCCGAATCAGGTAAAGAAACTTTCCTTATAAAACAGGCTGGTGGCTGAAAAGAGGGTCTGCGAAATTTTAATTGTGTTTCAGTTTCGAAATTTTGCCTTATATCAGCAATAGTAATGACTCCATGATCTGCAGAAACCTGGAAATCTTCCCGTTTTAACCCGGGTAGCGTGATATCTACGGTTATATCGCTGTCTGACTCCTGCAAATAAATGGGGAGCTTTTTCCATAGTCCCGCACTCATTTGATCATCTCCGTCATAAACTGCTGAGTCGTTATGTGCTGGTACATAATGACCCGGATATGGGCTTTCGGCTACTTCAGGTTGAAATGGTTTCATATGCAAAGTTTTAATCGTTATGGCAGACTAAATATACCGCTACAATTATGCCAATTGATTGATTTTTGTCATAAGATCCAAATGAATTTATATGGTGTTTAAACTTGAATAAGTATCAAGATACCCGACCACCGGAATATGAAAATCACCTCCGTAAATGAGGAAAAATTTACAAGCTAATCAGGGAATCACTATTCCATTTCTTACCGCAAACATAACAAGCCCCACCCGGGTTGAAATGCCGAGTTTTTCAAAAAGTTCATCTCTGTAGCCGTCGATTGTGCGGGGAGAAAGAAACATTTTTTCCGCAATTTCTTTATAGGTCATTTCGGTGCAGGCTAACTTAAGAAACTGAATCTCACGGTCATTGAGATCAACCAGTTGTTTGACTTCACTTTCTTTATCATCAAGTTTATTAATGGAATGAATCAGCTTACTTGATACCAGGTCTGAATTATAAAAACCTTTACTCATTATGGAGTCAAGCGCTTTTTTTAATTCACGGGGTTCGCTGTCTTTTAGAATGTACCCTCTTGCGCCAGCTTTAAACATCCGGATAATGGAGGTTTCATTATCATACATCGACAACGCCAGAATTCTTACCAGCGGGTAAGTTTGTTTCAGCCATTGTGCAGTGGCATAACCGTCCATTTCTGGCATATTGATATCGAGCAGTACAAGATCCGGAACAGGATTGGTTTTGATTTTGTCAATAAAATCTCTGCCATTATCGGCTTCGAAAATAGCGTGGTATTCATCAAAGCTGCTGATCAGTCCTGCCAGTCCGTTGCGCAGCAATACATGATCGTCGACAAGTGCGACATTAGTTTTCTCTATTGGTTTCATTATTGGGAGGATTTTCTTTGAAGATGGTGAGTGTAATACTTGTTCCATTGCCTGGTTCACTTTTAATGATAAAATTACCGTCGATCATTTTTGCCCTGCTATACATATTTTTTATCCCTAACCCTAATTTACTGAATCCATTTTCCCCGTTGTCAATTTCAATGCCTACGCCGTCATCTGCGATAATCAGTTCCAGGCAATTTTGATTAAAAGAAGCGTAAACTTTCAGATTGGAAGCCTGGGCATGTTTGATAGTGTTATTGATTACTTCCTGGATAATCCGGAATGCGATGAGTTCTTTTTGCTTATCAAATTTATACACGCTGCCATTGATCTCCATGCTTGTTTTGAGTGCACCTGATTTCTGAATCATTTCCAGTTCATATTCAATCGACCGCATCAATCCAAGGTCTTCGATATAGTCAGTATTCATCGTATGACTTAAATCCCGAAGATCAACAATCGCTTTACTGACGAGTTCTTTCGATGCTTTCAATTTTTGATCAAAATTCTCTCTGTCGTCAGGGTTAATCGTGAACAGATTTAACTTCGCCAGACTTAATACCTGACCTATGTTATCGTGAATTTCCTGGGATATTGTTTTTAATGTTTTCTCCTGGATTTCGAGTTGGGATTGGAGAAGGGTTCTATTAAATTCAGAGTGCAATAACTTTCTTTGTTCCTCATACCGCTCATTTCTTTTCTGATATAGATAAATTATCAAGAAGAAAAATAACACAAGAATTAAAACAAAGATAGAAATTGAAATAATTACATATATTTCTTCGGATAGTCTTTCCATATTAAACCTACTGACGCTATAACGTTTGATGCCAGATAAAACAGATTATGTGTAGCCCATAACAGGCTAAACATTCTTCTATCGTGCATTGTCATTTTTTCGATGTCACCATTCGTTACCACTTTGAATGTGATTAAAATAAAAAAACTTGAAGAGTAGTAAAGAAATAATGACGAAACAATCCAAAATGCATATGATGAGTAAATTTTATCACTTTCAGCAAATTGAATTTTCTCAATAAAATATAAAATACAAAAGATGATTATTTGGATATTTAGTAGCGAATTACTCAAACTACTGAAATATATTTTTTCATCAAAAAAGATTAAATTTATAAGAATGCCGGATAGGAATATAGAGCCAACAATAATTGATAAATTCCTATTATTTTTCGAAATAAATATTAAATAGAAATATAGTGATAATACAAAAGAGAGAAGGGTGCATCGTAAATTATAGAAAAAATTGTTATGTAAATCTTTGAATGCAAGAATAGTGATAATTGAATTTAAGATGGCTGAAATTAAAAAGAATACGAGTAGTATTGATAACTCTAATTTTTGTTCTTTTCTGTATTTTAAAACGATGATACTAAATGGAACTAATACAGCCACTAACTCCAAAAAATTATTAAGAAACTCTCTCATTATTAAGTCCGAAAACAAATTTTTCAGTATTAAAATATAAGTCAAAAATGTTTGCTATCGGGGACAGTCTGGTGGTACCGGACATAATGGTTCTTTTTTAATTGAACGGCTTTTTATCTCCTTACCATTGAGAATATATTCGATACCATCCGCTTCTACTATAATTTGCCCATCTTCCCGCACACCCAAAGTAACTAAGATGGCATTAACGGGTCCAGTGTTGTTTTGTGGATCTGTAAGCCTGTGAATCTGGTCTAATCCTAACAGAAAGTCGAGTCTCTGAACAAGTTGCATAAATTTTCTTTAATGTATAATAATGTACTTTTGGTAAAGATGTGAAATCACTGTTGATTTTCAAGGCGCGTTAATACTGTAATAAAAAGGTGTTTTGACGGTATTTTTTTATTCAGGAATTATACTGCAGCCAAAGTGGGAGTCAGTATTGTTATCTGGCGTGTAGAGATTTTATTGTCATCGAAATGGTTGTACCATTTTTGAGTGAACTTTCAATTAATAGTTCGGCATTGATCATCTCTGCTTTCTTAAACATATTTGAAATTCCAATTCCATAGCTATCCTTCTTAACCTTATAATTCTCATTTTCAAAACCCAGTCCGTCATCCTTAACACTTAATTTTACGCAATTAGATAGAAAATGTAGTTCAATAAAAATATTTTTAGCGTTTGCATGCTTAATGATGTTTTGTAATGCCTCCTGGACAATTCTAAACGTAATGAGCTCCTTGTGTTTGTCTAACCGAATTGCCGTACCTAAGATCGAATATTTAACGTCTGAAACTCCGGTCTTCTTTATCATCTCCAACTCATACTCAATCGCCTTAACCAATCCCTTCTCTTCAATATAGTCCGTATTCATACTATGACTCAAATCCCGCAAATCAATAATCGCTTTACTGACCAGTTCTTTTGAATTATCAATTTTAGTTAGTAAGGATTCATTGTCGGTGACATCCATTGTATATAAATTCAGTTTCACCAGGCTGAGTACCTGCCCGATATTATCATGAATTTCCTGGGAGATATTTTTCAGGGTTTTTTCCTGGATTTCCAGTTGCGATTGCAGAAGTGTCTGCGTGAAATTGTTTTTCTGCTCGATAAATCTTTTATGCTTTTTCTGGTATTGAAACAGAAAGACAATACTCATTGTTATGAGAAGGACCAGAAAGATTGTTCCCCAGATGATGATCAGGAAATACTTTTCCATCTCCTGCATAAAAACGCGATTGTGAAACAGGAATATAGGATAATATTGAAAATATTGGCCATTAGAATATAGATCTTTCCATATTCTTCAGCCATTTCTGTGGATACTGCATGGAAGAATGCATAAACACAGAACATTCCCGGATAATAAAATAGAAGCCCGGTACAAATCCAGAACATCGGATTTTTTGAGAGCGAAACCACCTGATCATGCAAGAAAAGATCATAGAAATATAGGAAAATAAAACAAACCATTAATACCGAACCTGGCAGGAATGTATATGTGTGCATAGTATGTAAGCCTTGTATAAAAAATACATTAGTTACTATGGCGATAATAAGTAGGGGAGTAGCTGAAATAATGATTTTCTTAAAGCTTCGGTTTTTTATTTCTTTATAAAATAACCATGAATAAAATAGAAACTCAATTGTTGTAAAAATGTTTATTGAAAGTCCGTTGCTGCCATTGTGACTGTAAAGACCAAAATGGCTTCCCCATTCCTGAATATTTGTGAGTACCAGAAATGGAATAAACCAAACAAGGTTTGAACCTTTAAGATAACGGTAGTTGATAATAGCTACGATCAAACTTAAAAGTTCAAACCATAATAATGCAGTCCCCATAAGAAGCCGAAGTTAGTTCTCGATTAATGGGCAATATAAGCCTTTACAATAGGATGGCGGCATTGGAGGACAAGAAATTCCGACATTGAAAGGAAGATAAGCACCGTCGCCGATGATGTCAATTGGATAACCGTCTTTGTCTGTTTCGGTAGCGACCATTATAACGGTGTTGACTCCGTTATGATCCAGGCGCAGCGTGGTATTATTAAGCGTGAGGTTATTAACATGAGGCTTGTTGTACCGCGCAAAATACACGCGTAAACCCGAACTTTTCGAATTGTACTGTCTCATCGCATTAATGTAATTTTCCAATGCATCGATCGGGAAGTAAACAGAGGTGGCGACCATTTTCTTTTCTTCTTCGGTCATTCGTGATGTTGTTTCCTGGTAATAGGATTGAATAAATGATTTTGCATCTTCAACGGTGATGCTGTGTTCGTTTGCGGCAGCCGATTTTGATGTTAAATTATTTCCGTTTCCTGTTCTGCCAGAAACCATGCTGCTGTCATGGCCTGTCGATTCATCTTTACTACAGGAATAATGGATGAAAATAAATGTTACTACGATAACAAAATAATTGAGAAGTGATTGATTGGTGAAGTTTTTCTTTTTCATAATTAGCCGATTTTTTAGGTGGTTAAAACTATCATCAGCTAACAGCAATTAGTACATGGAGACTGCGAATAGGTGTTTTACAAAATGAAATGGAGTGTAAGAGCGGTGAAAAAATCCGTTTAACCACATGGATCAGCTATTAACTTATATTAGTAAAATTTTTCGGTGCGTTGGTATGGACATAAAAAAGACCAGGACAAATTTGTCCCGGTCTTTTCAATACTAAAAGAATGATTTATAGGCTATCTTTTCTGGCTGGATCAGTTGTTTTTTCTGTGCCTTTAGCACCTTTCTGCCAACCCTTGTCTATCATAAGTTCTTTATTACCCTGAACATCCCACATTTTCTTTTCGCGCAATGTTACGCGGCTTTCATCTATTTTGTAGGTACTGTCCTGCAGCATTAAAAAGTTATTTACGATATAACCACCTTGAGCAGCGACTGTATCTCCGGTAGTTGAATTAACGAAGAAATCTACCGGGCGACCGGTTTCTTTGTTTACAACCATACCTGTAACATCATCAACACGCAAACTCAACGGAGATCCTGAACGAATATCTTTATACATATTCATGCTGTTCTTATCCTGACCTGTTGGTTTTGTTTTTTCGGTTACCTGTGCCTGTGATGCAATGCCTGCACCAAGAATAAATGCGCTGAATAATAAAATGCGTTTCATATTGATCTCTTTTTGTGTTGTGAAAAATGATTTAATTCTTCCTGACCATACTATTCATTTACCTTGCCAGAAACTCTTAATATTTTCTAAATGCACTCAGATTAAATGCGGAATTATATCCGCAATAATCATAACAGGCAGTATTAATGTTCATGGCATATCCATTGCAGTTGGATTTTTCGAACGTTTAATTCGAAATATTTGGCAAAACATCGCTCAAATCAGTGGTGTCTATTTGAGATTTATAGATAGTAAAATTGAAGAAGGGGCGAAAAAGGCGGTTATTTATAACTGCCACCTCAATTGAAATCGAAAGTAAATGCCGTCAATATCTTTATTTCAAAAGCTATATCTCCAGAATAAAACATTGTAAGCAGATAATTGTCAGCAGCTCGGCAGGCAATTCCTCAATATGTATTGTTGCAAAAAAAATCCAGAGTCAATTACGCTGGATTTCTATCTTATTAAATAGTCAGTTATTAATTTAATGGGGCACCTACAGCAATATCACATCTATGACCTGGCTCACCGTGTTTTGGATTCGTTTTTGAATTTGCGTTGGAACCGGTATTAGGTAACTGGAGGGCTGGAAGTGCCGCTGCACCAATAGGCGTTGATGGACTGGACAATGCTGAGCTGGTTAACGGCTGACTAACAGTATTAGGCGTACTGCTCAAAGGAGCTCCTACTGCAATATCACACCTATGCCCTGGCTCTCCATGTTTGGGATTCAATTTGCCGTTACCTGCAGCACCCTGGTTAAAAGCCGGCACAACTGCTGCCGGTGAAGGAGCCGGAGATGAAACAGTACCCGGTGCCGTTGAAGGCGTACTATTAAGAGGTGCACCCACTGCAATATCGCACCTGTGACTTGGTTCACCGTGCTTTGGATTCAGTGCGCCATTTCCGCCAGCGGAAGGCGATGCTCCTGGAGCCGGGAGATTTGGCAAACTAAGCAAAGAGTTGGACGACGGAGCGGTGGCGGCTGAAGGGTTCA
>JANPJC010000117.1:0-45890 GCA_031425315.1 Chitinophagales bacterium | reverse complement strand
ATTTCATATTTAAGTCAATACAACTTTATGCAGGTTTTAAAATTCGGTGGCACTTCAGTGGGCAGCGCGACGACGATAAAAAAAGTGGTAGATATTGTTAACGACCGAAAAAACAGGGGAACTGCTTTCGTAGTGGTATCCGCTATGAGCGGCACCACCGATGCCTTATTAAACAGCGGTGCACTGGCCGCGAAAGGCGATGAAGAATATAAAAACATTCTCCACCAGATCGAACAGCGCCATCTTGAAGCAGTAAAGGAACTCATTCCTGTACAACAACAAAGCTCAACATTAAGTCTGGTAAAAACAATTTGTAATGAAATTGAAGACATCTGTTCCGGAGTTTTCCTGCTAGGTGAATTATCGCCCCGTACAAAAGACCGCATTGTGAGCTATGGAGAATTAATATCCTCACAAATGATTGCCGCAGCCTTTCGCGCAGCCGGTCATAATGCCATCTGGAAAGACTCTCGCGAATTAATCCGCACTAATTCAGCATATGGAAATGCATCAGTAGATTTCGTAACTACCGAAGCCACCATCAGGCATTTCAATGATACCCTTTCTGCTGATATAGTAGTGTTGCCAGGTTTTATTGCTTCCGATGCAGGCAAATCAACAACAACCTTAGGACGAGGCGGCTCAGATTATACTGCGGCGATATTTGCAGCGGCGCTGGATGTAAAAATTCTGGAAATATGGACTGATGTTTCAGGCATGATGACAGCAGATCCGCGCTGGGTAAGTAATGTGCGTATCATTTCGTCTATTTCCTACCAGGAAGCTATGGAGCTTTCACATTTCGGTGCAAAGGTTATTTATCCTCCCACCATTCAACCGGTGATGGTTAAAAATATTCCTGTATGGATCAAAAACACATTTGCGCCGGACGATGCAGGAACAGTGATTGAAAACAGCTCAACACCTTCAAATGGTGATATTATCAGGGGTATCACAAGTATCAACAACATTGCATTATTAAGCCTCGAAGGCAGTGGAATGGTGGGTGTACCAGGTTTTTCAAAAAGATTATTTGAATCCCTGGCTTCTGCGCAGATCAATGTTATTCTTATCACTCAAGGGTCGTCGGAACATTCTATTTGTGTGGGGATTGAGAGTGCTGCGTCAGAAAAAGCCAAAGAGGTAGTTGATGCAGCATTCACCATCGAAATCGCACTGGGCAAAGTAGAGCCCTTAGAAATAGAAAAAAATCTTTCCATCATAGCATTAGTCGGTGAGCATATGAAAAGTCATCCCGGTATTAGTGGAAAATTATTTGGCGCATTGGGTCGCAACGGTGTTAATGTGAGGGCAATTGCGCAAGGTTCATCTGAAAGAAATATCAGTGCAGTAATTTCTACAGAAGACGTAAAAGAAGCATTAAATATTCTTCACGAAGAATTTTTCGAAACAGCATATAAACAGATCAATTTATTTATCACGGGTACAGGGAATGTTGGCGGCAAGCTTCTTGCCCAGCTTTTGCAGCAACAAAAATACCTCGCAGACCACAGGCGACTGCAGATAAGGGTTATCGGATTATCCAATAGCAGAAAAATGGTATTGAGTAAAGATGGGATTGATTTGTCGAACTGGAAGCAATTGCTTGAAGATGGAGAAGTTGCAGATCTTAACGCATTTGTTGGTACCATCATTAAAAGGAATCTCCGAAATACTGTTTTTGTAGATATTACAGCCAGTGAAAAAGTGACTGATGTTTATGAATCATTGCTGCGGAAATCAATGACGGTGGTGGCGTGCAATAAAATCGCAGCCTCATCAGTATATACAAAATATAGAAAACTTAAGGATTTGTCGAGAGAGTACAACTGCCGTTTTCTTTTTGAGACAAACGTTGGCGCGGGACTTCCTGTCATTGGCACTTTGAATGACCTTATTGGCAGTGGTGATAATATCAACCGCATTGAAGCAGTACTCAGCGGTACACTCAATTTCGTATTCAATAACTATGATGGAACAGTTCCATTTGCAGAAGTTGTACGGCAGGCGCAGATAGAAGGTTATACCGAACCTGATCCCAGACTCGATCTCAGCGGTACCGACGTGATGCGAAAAATCATGATCCTTGCCCGCGAATCAGGAGAGAAAATTGAAATGGAAGATATCAGTTGTAATGCATTCTTACCTGAGTCGTGTATGGCGGGCACCGTCGAAGATTTTTATGCCGAGATGGCAAAACAGGAGGCACATTTTAAAAGCATTTATGATGCAGCAAAAGCGGAAGGAAATAAACTGAAATTTGTTGCAAGTCTTAATAAGGGAAAGGCTTCTGTTGGATTGCAGCATATATCCCCGCAACACGACTTGTATCATTTGTATGGAAAAGACAACATTGTTCTTTTTTATACAGAAAGATATCCTGATCAACCCATGGTCATTAAAGGTGCGGGTGCGGGAGCAGAAGTTACAGCGAGTGGGGTTTTTGCAGATATTATGAGAGCGGCGAACTAAAGTGGGAAATGGGAAGTGGGATTTGGGAAGTGAAGAAAAGTTCAAGGGGCGAAATGCGAATTGAGGAAAGCGAGCAGTAAGTAGTGAGCAGTAAGTAGTGGGTCTATAGATTAACGCGGCGCTAATGTTTCAGCTGAGATACTTTGAAATTTTTGCTTTTCTCCGTTAAACTCAAAGTCTCCGCTCAACTCTGTGGCCAAGAAAAATTACTACCAGGAGATTTTCGGTTTTTTAATACAGGCCACAGCGGTTAGCGGAGACTTTGAGATGAGCGGAGGAAAAGGCACCAGCGAATCCGATTTTATTAGTTTAATGAATCGTAGAGCAGTGAATCAATAGATCAACGAATTGCCAATATTTCATTAGCAATAAATTAAGTTTTTAACATATTGATTTTTAATGGCAAAATTTTAAGTTATATAGTAGCAGTAAACAACCCGATGCATTTCAAATCGGATTTTTTCCCGCCAGGGTCGCAAGCCCTGAAAGGGCGAAATGTACAATCGATGGGCAACGCCCGTCGGGAAAAGTGCGAAGTACAAAGTGCGAAGGGAGAAGTGAAGAAAAATACAAAGTTCAAAGTGCGGAGTGAAGAAAACTGAGAAATTAACAGCTAATGAAATTTTAAGAATGGTTTAAAATAGATCATGAATAAGAAAGTAAAAATAAAAGCTCCGGCAACAATTGCAAACCTGGTATGCGGATTTGATGTGCTGGGTATGGCATTAAACGAACCACATGATATCATGGAGCTTTCGTTTAGTGACGCTCCGGGCTTGAGAATTAAACATATTGACCCTTACGGACTGCCTGAAGCAGCAGAAAAAAATGTAGCAGGTGCTGCATTACTGGCAATGATGGAAGACCTGCCCCGCGACATGGGATTTGACCTTATCATCGACAAACAGATTATGCCCGGGAGCGGATTAGGATCAAGCGCTGCAAGTGCTGCGGGTGCAGTAGTGGCGGCCAACATCTTATTGGAAAATAAATTCTCCAATGATGAACTGGTTAAATATGCCATGTTTGGCGAAAAGCTGGCCAGCGGTGTGAAACATGCAGACAACATCGCACCCTGTATTCATGGAGGTATTACGTTAATCCGGTCTATTCTTCCACTTGATATTATCAGTCTTACTGCCCCGCCGCTATATGTTGCGGTGGTACATCCTCAGATAGAAGTCAAAACTTCAGACGCGCGGCAAATCCTCCGTAAAGAAGTGACGCTTAAAAATGCAATCAAGCAATGGGGCAATATCGCCGGACTGGTAACAGGATTTTTAAAACAGGATTATGCCCTGATTGGCAGATCGCTGGAAGATGTGATCATTGAACCGGTAAGAAGTATTCTGATTCCAGGATTTAATGATGTAAAAAAGAAATGTAAGGAAGCAGGCGCGTTAGGCGGCGGTATTTCCGGTAGCGGACCATCTATTTTCATGCTGAATGAAAAAGAAGAAACCGCGAATACTGTTGCAGGAATAATGAAAGATATTTACGAAAAACTTGGCATTGATTATAGGATTTATGTCACCACTATGAACACACAGGGAGCCACCATTCAATAACTGAAAAGAAATCAAAGACGCTGACATGCAATATTACAGTCTTAATAAAATTTCACCAGATACAGATTTTAAAGCTGCTACTTTGCTGGGACAGGCTCCTGACAAAGGACTTTATTTTCCGCGTGTTATTCCGACATTCGAAAAATCTTTTATTGATCAACTCCATTCTTTATCAAATGAAGAAATTGCCTACACAGTAATAGCACCTTATGTTGGTGAAACAATACCTGAAATTGAATTAAGAAGAATTGTTGCTGAAACATTAGCATTTCCAATTCCACTTCAAAAAGTTACCGAGGACATTTATTCGCTCGAACTTTTTCATGGCCCTACTTTGGCATTTAAAGATGTTGGCGCAAGATTCATGAGCAGATGCCTGGGATACTTCGCAAAAAATATTTCACAACGGGTGGTGGTATTGGTAGCCACCAGCGGAGATACCGGCGGAGCGGTTGCACATGGATTTTATAATGTACCCGGAATAGATGTAGTGATTTTGTATCCATCCGGCAAAGTAAGTCCGGTGCAGGAAAAACAGCTCACTACTCTCGGCAATAATATCCACGCGCTTGAAGTACAGGGCAATTTTGATGATTGTCAACGCATGGTTAAAATGGCATTTGCAGACGCTGAACTGACATCAAAAATGTTTCTTACTTCAGCAAATTCCATCAATGTAGCACGTTGGCTCCCACAACAGTTTTATTACCTGCTCGCCATCAAACAATGGCAGTCAAATCACCCACCCGTAATTTCTGTACCAAGCGGAAATTTTGGTAATATTTGTGCAGGTTTGCTGGCGCAACATTCAGGTCTTCCTGTAGATCATTTTATTGCTTCAGTAAACGTAAATGATGTGGTGCCCAGGTTTTTTGAATCAGGTGAATACGAACCCCGACCAGCATATGCCACTATATCAAACGCCATGGATGTTGGTGATCCCAGCAATTTTATCCGCATAAGGGAAATTTTCAGCCAGGTATTTGACAATCTGAAAAAAAATCTAACCAGCGAAAGCTTTACGGACGAACAAACCAAAGGCGGCATTGCAACGCTGTACAAAGATCATCAGTATATGGCCGACCCTCATGGAGCCGTCGGATATCTTGGATTGAAAAAATATCTCGCAAAAAATCCTGGTAAAAAAGGAATATTTCTTGAAACTGCTCACCCTGTTAAATTTCCAGATAGCGTTGAAAGCATTATCGGCAAAACAATACCTGTTCCTGAACAAGTGGCACATATCATGAATCAGGAAAAAAGAGTCATATTGATTGCAGCTGATTACCAGGAGATGAAAGCAAACCTTGCGAAAATTTTTGCATAACACAGGAGACTGAATTCATGGAATCATATTTGTCTTAGGTAACTAAAGCAAATAAAGTAGTAAATTAAACCATGAAACAGCTTGCCCTCTTGCTATGCTTTTATGCATGTACCGTTACATATGCACAACATTCTGTTTTTTCTCCCGATAATAAAATTGAAATTAGATTTTCCAATACCGGTGGAATTAATTTCAGCGTGTATACTGAAGGTAAAATTATAATTCCTCCCTCACCAGTGAAACTCATCATTGAAGGGAAATCTTCCTCTCCAATAAAAATAAAATCAGTCTCAAAAAAAACAGTTAATACTGTAATCGAGAATCCAGTGCCAGAGCGCAGGAAGATTATTAAAGATCATTTTAATGCGTTGCGAATTACGCTGGACAATGGACTGACACTTGAATGCAGAGCATATGATGATGGATTGGCCTGGAGATGGGAAAGTAATTTTAAAGACAGTATCATCATTAAAAATGAAATTTA
Organism: Chitinophagales bacterium; assembly: GCA_031425315.1. Lineage (GTDB taxonomy): Bacteria > Bacteroidota > Bacteroidia > Chitinophagales > Chitinophagaceae > Pollutibacter. The sequence continues at coordinate 40,039 of JANPJC010000117.1, read as the reverse complement.
TTCTATACAATTTTCAGAAAATTTTCCAGTGATTTATCCCGAAGTTGAAGTGAGGCCAGATACAGACAGCTTTCATACTTCATTTGAAGATCCATACAAAAGAAAATCACTTGACAGTATCACTGATAAAAACCTGTTATATACTCCACTTCTTGTTGCGCCGGTAAACGGCTACAAAATGCTAATTACAGAATCAGACGTTGAAGAATATCCGGGTATTTTTTTCAGGGGATCTTCGGCACAATCGCTTGAGGCATGTTTTGCAAAATATCCGGATGAGGAGTTTACGAGAGAAGGAGAGTTTCCACAGTCGATTGTTAAATCAAGAAAAGATTTTATCGCCAAAACAAAAGGGAGAAGAACTTTTCCCTGGCGCGTAATTATTTTATCAAAAAAAGACACTACACTCGCTTCAAGCGATTTAGTTTACAGACTGGCTTCTCCCTCACGCATTAGTGATATATCCTGGATCAATCCCGGCCAGGGAACAGATGAATGGATAATAGGTATCAGTTTGTTTAATGTCCCTTTTAAAGCAGGTATTAATACTGCCACTTACAAATACTATGTTGATTTTGCTAAGAAAAATGGACTGGAAAGAATTATGCTGGATGCCGGCTGGAGCGACTACAAAGATCTTTTCAAAATCAATCCGGATTTGAATATGGATGAGCTGGCAGCCTATGCAAAAAATCAGGGAATCAAACTAAGCATGTGGACGCTGGCTATGACATTGGACAAACAACTTGAACCCGCACTTGAACAATTTAATAAATGGGGCGTGGATTTCATCATGACAGATTTTATGGACAGGGACGATCAGAAAATGGTTCAGTTCTATCACCGTATTGCTGAAGCATGTGCAAGGAATAAAATTATGGTGATGTACCATGGCGCATTTAAAACCGCTGGTTTTAACAGAACATGGCCCAACGCAATTACAAGAGAAGGAGTATTGGGATCTGAATATAACATCTGGAGTAACAAAGCAACGCCTGATCACGATTTATTGCTTCCATTCATTCGTATGGCTGCAGGTCCAATGGATTATGAACCTGGATTGCTGGACAATGCCACGCAACAAACATTCAGGCCCATCAGCGGTAAAGTGATGTCACAGGGTACAAGATGCCATCAACTGGCAATGTTTCTTGTATATGAAAGCCAGATCCAGATTTTTTCCGGTAATCCATCTCAAGGTCTGATGGAACCGGAATTCATGGAACTGTTGGGATCCATTCCCACTACCTGGGATGAAACCATTGTATTGGATGGAGCTGTGGGTGAATATATCGTTACAGCCAGACGTAAAGGCGATGATTGGTTTGTTGGCGCAATGAGTGGTTGGCTGGGAAAGCAAATAGAAAATATCAGTCTTACATTTCTGGGAAAAGGAAAATTTGAGGCTACCATTTGTAGTGATGGTGTAAATGCAAATATCAATGCAATAGATTATTCTATTTCAAAAAAGACTTTAACGGGGAATGATTTTCTAAATATCAATATGGCAAAAGGAGGAGGCTGGCTGATAAGATTAAGAAAAATCTGATCAGTTGTATTTAAATATGCCATTTTACACAAAGCACCGTAATTTTAACTATCAATTTAAAATGATGAAGAAAATTTTCCTGCTGTTCATAACAGCAACTACACTGTTTTCATGCGCTGGCAACAATGATAAAGATCTAGATATTGCTTCAACCGATATTGCAAAAGAAACTACCATTCACTGCTATATGAAAGTGGTTCAACAGGATACTTTCTTATTGCGGCTCAATAAAACAGGCCAAAAAATTTCAGGTAGCCTGGAATATGATTTTTTTGAAAAAGACCGCAATGTAGGGATGGTATCAGGTGAATTGAATGGTGACACATTGTTTGCTGAGTATAAATTCAAATCTGAAGGTGTAGAATCAGTAAGAGAACTCGCATTTATTCTGAAAGAAGTAGATGTTCAGGAAGGTTATGGAGAAATGGAAGAGAAAGGTGGCAGAATGGTTTTTAAAAACAGATCGGCCGTACAATTTACAGATACCACTCTTTTCAAAAATCTTCCATGCCCTGCGCAATAATTGAGTGATGAGATTCGGTTGTTTTTTTACAGTCTTGTTACTAATCATGTTTACTGCAATTTTACAACCCAATGCGCAGAGGGTAAAGCTGTTGGTATTATATGAAAACAAAGGCCATCATCTAGAATTTACAAACCGCGCCGTGCCCTGTTTAAAAAAACTATTGCTCGATAGTAATTTTGCTTCGGAGTTTATCACCGATACAAAAGTTATAAATAAAAATTACCTGAAGCAATTCAACATTTTCATTCAACTGGATAATGTTCCCTATGGTTAGAGCAAAGAATCTTCATCAGCATTTGAAGAAGCAATTCATACAGGAAGCATTGGATGTGTTGGATTACACCACGCCTATTTCCCTGGTGCATTTGATGGCTATCCGATGTGGAATTGGTTTTCTGATTTTATGGGAGGCATTCGATACAGGAATTACATTGCTGACTTTGCTGCGGGTACAGTATATTTAGAAAACAGCTCACATCCAATAATGCATGGCGTAAGTGATTTCTTTACTATCGCCAAAGAGGAGTGGTACATCTATAATTAAAGTCCTCGGCCAAATGTTCAGGTACTGGCGACTGTTGATGAAAACCCATATCGGCCTGCAACTTCTATAATAATGGGAGACCATCCGGTTATCTGGAGTAATCCTCATGTGAAAGCTAAAAACATCCACATTTTCATGGGCCATTCACCTGACCTTTTCGACAATCCAGATTATTGTACGATATTAAGAAATGCAATTTCCTGGACAGGCAGATAAAGCTGACCGTCTCTTATCCCCTCCGCAATAATCTCTGATTTCCCTCACTGCTCACTGCTCACTACTTACTGCTTACTGCTTACTGTTAATAATAATTAAAACTTCCCCAACAGCTCAGATTAAAAATCTAAATATTATAAGTTAGCAGAAGTTTTCACCAGCTGCTCATGAATCCAATAACCAGACTTTTTTTATTTTGCTTAGTTGTCATTTTAATAAATAGCGGATGCACATCTTCTGCAGAAAAAATCACAACCGGTCTTAAGGTTTATAAAGAAACTGACAGCACCCGTTTATTTGATACAACCTCAACAAGGCAGTCCAATCATTACTACAGACCAATAAAAATTGATCTATACTATCCTTCAGTTTCAAATGATACTTTAGAACCATTATCATTTGGAAGAGTTTTGGAGATGCATGAACAACGGATGAATTACAATTTGACAAGAGATTCATGTTTCAAAACAAGTCTCAACCTTGCCAACGCCATTGCTGAATATCTCGGCGTATCAGATCCCAATAAAATTCTGGAATATAAAACAGGTGTATACAATGACTTGCCCTTACCCAATACAAAATATCCACTGATCATTTATGCAGCAGGAATGAATGGCAGCAGTTGGGAGAACCTTTTACTATTTGATTCCTTAGCCAAATCCGGATATATAGTCGCTGCTATTTCATCTGTAGGGAAATTTCCAGGATATATGACTGCAGCAGAAGATCTTGATGAGCAGGTGCGAGACATTATGTATGTAAAAAAGAAATTAAAGACTTTGCCTTTTATTGATGGCAGCAAGATCGGACTCATGAGCTGGAGCATGGGCGGAAGTGCGATCACAAAAGCTGCTATGTTATCAAATGATTTTAAATGTCTGCTTTCACTTGACGGCACTGAAATTCATTACTATGGAAAAGATGCCACCTGGGACAGAGAATTTGATAAAATCAAACAAATCCCCCCATTTATTCCGGAACGAATTTCTGTTCCATATCTCTACCTGAGCAGCGATCGGCCGGACCCTATCGATTCGGTTTATGTTTTACATGCTCATATCAGTTCCGAAGAAAATTTTTACCTTAAAATTAAAGGTGCTGTACACGAAAGCTTTTCTTCACTCATTTCTATCGCACGAAATGTTGAACCGTCACGTACAAAAATTCCCGGCAATTTTGATTCACTGGTAACCCAAATTTCAATTGGCTTTTTTGATCAGTATCTGAAAAAGAAAAGCACAGTTTCCATAAGAAAGCAAATCACAGCATTGATGAAAACAAATCCTGACCTATTCAGTGTCAGTTTACCGAATAAAAAATAGCATCGATTTGAAATTTCCTGAAGCGAAGGATTAGTTTATCTTCAGCATTAGTAATTATATAGACGAAATATGCTGCGCACAAAAGATATTATTTTCATTTCGCTGATTAGTATAAAATTCATTCTGCAATACATAATTGTTGATCCCTCTTATGAATTGCACAGGGACGAATTTCTTCATCTCGACCAGGCTGATCATCTTGCATTTGGTTATCTGTCTGTGCCTCCATTCACTTCATGGACATCGTTGATGATTAAATGGCTGGGCGGTGGAATTTTTTGGGTCAGATTTTTTCCGGCGCTGTTTGGAGCTATTACTGTAGCGTTGGTATGGCAACTCACCGGCTATTTGAAAGGCGGTCTGTTTGCACAAATACTGGCTGCAGCAGGTTTGATATTCTCCGCGTTGCTGAGATTAAATATTTTATATCAGCCCAACTCCGCAGATATCCTTTTCTGGACCGCATGTTTTTTCTGTCTTGTAAGATATTTTCAAACAGAGAATACTAAATTTCTCTACCTCGCCGGTGTATTTATCGGTGTAGGGATGCTCAATAAGTATAATATTATTTTTTGTGTGGCAGGATTATTACCAGGAATACTGCTCACTCAACAGAGAAAAGTTTTGGCGAAAAAAGAAATTTATATCGCTGCGGGAATCGCCCTGATTATTTTTCTACCTAATTTAATCTGGCAGATACAGCAAGGATTTCCGGTGTTTGGACATATGCGCGAACTCTCCGAACGGCAACTGGTTAATGTTAAACCAATTGATTTCATTAAAGACCAGATCCTATTTTTCCTGGGTTCCATTTACATTTGGGTATGCGGACTTTTTGCTTTGTTATTATACAAACCATTTGATAAATACAGGTGGCTTGGATTAAGTTATGTATTCAGCATAGCTATCTTTCTCCTGTTAAATGCAAAAGGTTACTACAGTATTGGATTATATCCGGTATTATTTTCATTTGGAGCAATATTTATAGAAGCAAAAACCAATTCAGGATGGGCCAGAAAATTTCGATATGTGCTGGCTTTTATACCAATCCTCGTTTTGATTCCTGTTTGTGAACTGATTTTTCCACTACTATCGCCACCAGAAATAAAAGCGCGCAATGAGAAGTTTGCTGCATTGGGATTATTGAGATGGGAAGATGGAAAAAATCATGACCTGCCGCAGGATTTTGCTGATATGTTGGGCTGGAAAGAACTGGCAGCTGAAGTAGATAAAGTTTATTCATCAATTCCCGAAAAAGAAAAAACACTCGTGTTTTGTGATAACTACGGCCAGGCAGGAGCTATTAATTTTTATTCAAAACATAAATCGTTACAAGCCGTTTCTTTCAACGCAGATTACAAAAAATGGTTTCCCTGGAAAATGGAAATTAAACATGTGATAAGAGTGAAAGAAAAAGATGATGATGATGACCTGGCGAAAGAAAAATCTCTATTTCAAACGGTTACCATTACAGGCTCAATAACAAATAGTGCCGCAAGGGAATTTGGAACGAGAGTAATTTTCTTAAATAATGCAACGAGTGATATCACTCAGGTATTGAAAGAGGAATTGAACGAAAGAGTAGTACAATGATATCAAATGAAACATACAGATCTTGACTCAAATGCATGCGCCTTAGCTTAAAGGTTGAGCGGGTTGTCGTATATTTAAAGAAATAGAGTTTGTTGAATGCATCTGACAACCGAAAACATATTACTGGTAGGATCCATTTTATTAATCATTAGCATTTTTGCGGGTAAAACTTCACCGCGACTTGGAGTACCGACCTTAATTTTGTTTTTAATTATCGGCATGCTTGCCGGTTCAGAAGGTGTTGGTGGAATTGCTTTTGATGATCAGCGGTTGGCAAAATTTATAGGTATTGTAGCCTTAAATTTTATTCTTTTTTCCGGCGGCATAGAAACAACTTATGCATCGATTAAGCCGATCGTTTGGCAGGGTATCACACTTTCAACACTTGGTGTTTTAATTACTGCAACACTGGTAGGAGTGTTTGTTTATACTGTATTTGATTTCACTTTATATGAGGGTTTACTACTAGGTGCTGTTGTATCTTCTACTGATGCCGCTGCAGTTTTTTCTATTTTAAGATCAAAAAACATCGGGCTGAAAAACAATTTACGGCCGACGCTTGAACTGGAAAGTGGAAGCAATGATCCGATGGCATATTTTCTGACAATCGCTTTTACAGGTCTGATACAGCATCCTGATGAAAGTCTCTTATCCATTATTCCGTTATTTTTTAAATCAGTTGTTATTGGAGCGATTGCCGGTTTTGTATTTGGATTCGTTAGTAAACAGGCGATTAATAAAATGCATCTCGATTTTGAAGGTCTTTATCCTGTACTGTTAATCGGATTGCAGTTTGCTACATTTTCTGCAACAGATGCACTTGGCGGCAATGGATTTCTGGCTGTCTATCTCTGTGCTTTGTATCTCGGCAACCAGGAACTTATTCATAAACGAACTCTTATAAAAGCATTTGATGGTTTTGCATGGCTTATGCAAATCGTATTGTTTCTTACCCTTGGATTATTGGTTTTTCCCAGCAAGATATTATCGGTGTTAGGTATTGGGTTGATGTGTTCCGCATTCCTCATCATCGTGGCGCGGCCAGTTGCTGTATTTATCAGCCTTATGTTCTTCAAAGTTAAAAACCGGAGCCGGTGGTTCATTTCCTGGGTTGGATTGAGAGGCGCCGTACCAATTGTTTTTGCAACTTATCCAATGATTGCCGGGATTGAAAAAGCCGATCTCATCTTCAATGTTGTATTTTTCATTTCAGTTACCTCTGTTCTCATTCAGGGTACAACGTTGGCGATGGTAGCCCGATGGCTGCACGTAGTGGTGCCTGATAAGGTAAAACAAAAAACGCCTCATGATATAGAGTTATCTGACACGATTAAATCTGTTCTGGTAGAAATCCCTCTTCCGGCGGATACAAGTATTGCAGGTAGAAAAATAATTGACCTTCACTTTCCTAAATCAACGATGATTGCGATAATACAGCGCAATGGAAAATATATCACGCCGAAAGGATCTACTGAATTGGAACCTTACGACACACTCCTGGTACTTGCAGAAAACAATGAAAATTTACAGGAAGTATACAAAAGCCTCGAATTGGAAAAAATGAATGAATTAGACAAGGAATGAACTCGTTGAAAAAATTTACTTTAAATGTTGAAGTACTAACTGATGATATTGATCAGTTGGGCCATGCAAACAATGTGGTTTACCTGCGTTGGGCCCAGGATGTTGCTGCGGCACATTGGAACAGCGTTGCAAATGAATCGGTAAAACGTGAAATGATATGGGTGGTGCTTCGTCATGAAATAGATTACAAAAAGCAGGCGCTACTGGGCGAAATTCTTACTTTATATACCTGGGTGGTGGATTCGGTGGGCGTAAAATCCACCAGGCATGTTGAAATCTGCAATGGAAAAAATGAAATCGTTGTGGCTGTAAAAACTACCTGGTGCCTCGTGGATCCTGGCAGCTGGAAACCAAAGCGGATACCCGAAGAAATAAAAAAATTATTCATCCCTGATTTTTAAAGCAAATCTCTCATTTAATAACCACTAATCGATTTTTAACTGGTAAGCGGATTTCAGTTTCTTTATCTTCAATTTAGCTGCTCCAGCTGTACATTACAGCTTATAACCCCCAGCAACAGTGATATGAAAAATAATATCGCTTCCTATCCACTTACTTTAGCGTTTTTCGTAATTGTATTCAGCTGCCAATCACAACAACAAAGTAAAAGTACAATTCATGTTGGCGGAAGATGCGATGGATGCGACCTGATGTACGCGGGTTTGCCGGAAAACATAAATTCATCGGATACAACCTTTGGCTGGAAAGAAGGAATCGGTCAAAAAATGATTATATCCGGTACCGTATTTGAACATGACGGAACTACACCAGCCGGCAATACAATCCTGTATTTTTATCATACAGATAATACCGGGAAATACACACCGCGGAATGATCAACCTGCTAAGCAACATGGATATTTAAGAGGCTGGGTGAAAACAGATAGCCGTGGCCGTTATGCAATCTACACGATCAAACCGATGCACTATCCGAATGAAACGTTTGCGGCACATATACATGTAATTGTAAAAGAGCCGAAATATAATGAGTATTATATTGATGAATGGGTATTTGATGACGACAAATACTTAACTAATGAAGTGAAAAACAGGTATGAAAAACGAGGTGGAGATGGGATCATGCATGCCGTAAAAAAAGATAATGTTTGGATAGTTGAACAAAATATTATTTGCGGATTGAATATTCCAGACTACCCCGCCAGGTAATATTTAATAAATTTAAAACCTAACCTTTCGGGCTTACTGATCATTTTTAAACATGTCTCTTAACTGCACTACATGGGCATTCACAGAGTTCAGTGTGATGACTCCTCTGCGAGGCCTGTCAAGGTCTATAATTAAAAATACCGTGAAAGAAATCATCGCTGCGAAACTAATCATTACCACCCAGTCTGGTCTGTTTTGAGATGCATAACCTACCATAAATGCGACCGTTATACAAATTATGATTAACAGGTAAATGACCACATTGGGCACTTTATCAATATTGACGGCAGTGCGGGTAGTTGTAATATCTATCATTGCATTTAATGCAGGGATCATTTGAGCTGTTTGATGCATATTTTCACGATCGCGGCCATAGATCGCTGCTCTGTTCCATAATTTTGCCTGTAGTAATTCTGTTTCTTTCAGTACTGCTTCAATTTTTCCGATATTGGCGCCCACTTCAAAAAAGGCGATCCGGTTTTCAACATAATCTTTGAAATCTTTTCTGAATGCTTTACGCAAACTATCAGGATACAGATCAGCTCTTAGAACCGCAGTACTGATATCATTCGCTTCTTCAATAATAACACTGATCCTCTTATCATGCCTTGCTCCACTCATACCAAACGTAAATGATAACAATAGTGCCAATAAACCCAGCAATGCGCCCTCCAGGGCACCCAAATTTTTGTCAGCATCCAGTGTGCCTCTTTTTATATTGAACGTTCTGAGTAAAAAACCAAGCCGAAAAGATATGATCAGTATTACGAACAATACAAAGCAAATCGTGGTAGCGTCGAGCTGTTGAAAAATAGATGTTTTGAACATGGCACTGACGAAGTATAAATTGAATGATATGTAAATTTAACTTCTTCGGTAATATTGTATCAATCTATTCTGTTTAGAATTAATATAACAAACAAAAAGCCACCTGTTAAGGTGGCTTTAGAATTTATAGTCCGGTATGGAATGTTTAGTTATCGAACTTAAGATCCAGACCCAGGCCTCTTAGTTCATGGACCAATACATTGAAGGATTCAGGAATACCCGCACGTGGTATATTATCTCCTTTAACAATTGCCTCATATGTTTTCGCACGACCGATAATATCATCAGATTTAAGCGTAAGTAATTCCTGGAGAATGTTGGATGCACCATATGCTTCCAATGCCCAAACCTCCATTTCACCAAAACGCTGACCTCCGAACTGTGCTTTACCACCCAAAGGCTGCTGAGTGATAAGACTGTATGGTCCGATAGAACGCGCGTGCATTTTATCATCAACCATATGGTGTAGCTTCAGCATGTAAATGATTCCAACCGTAGCTTTCTGGTGGAAGCGATCGCCTGTTTCACCATCATAAAGATAAGTATGACCAAAACTTGGCAATCCGGCTTTCTGAATCAGATCTGTGATTTCGTCTACTGATGCACCGTCGAAGATTGGTGTTGCAAACCGGATACCCAGTTGTTCCCCTGCCCAACCCAGGATAGTTTCATAAATCTGACCAAGGTTCATACGACTTGGTACCCCAAGTGGATTCAGAACGATGTCTACCGGTGTACCGTCTTCAAGGAAAGGCATATCTTCTGCGCGTACGATCTTGGCGACAATACCTTTGTTACCGTGACGACCAGCCATTTTATCACCAACTTTCAGTTTACGTTTAACCGCGAGGTATACTTTAGCAAGTTTCAACACACCCGCTGGCAATTCATCACCAATCGAAATATTGAATTTCTCTCTCTTGTATCTTCCCAGTTCTTCGTTATACTTTATGTTATAGTTATGAAGCAAAGTATTAATGGCGTCATCAATTTTTGCATCACTTGTCCAACCTAAAGGATTAACATTCTGATAGTCGATTGATGAAAGGTTTTTCGCAGTGAATTTTGCCCCTTTGCCAATCAGTACTTCTCCGAAATTGTTGGAAACTCCAGATGAATTTTTAGTCCCTACCAATATCTGTAGTTTGTTAATCAACAGTTCGAGCAGATCTTTTTCATTCTGCTCATGTATTTTTTCCAACTTCTCAATAGAAGCTTTCTCTCTCACTTTTGCATTCTTATCTTTCTTGGCGCGCTGGAATAATTTCTTGCCGATTACCACACCTTCAGTACCACTTGGCGCTTTCAGCGACGCATCTTTTGCATCTCCAGCTTTATCACCAAAGATGGCACGCAACAGTTTCTCTTCAGGAGTAGGATCACTTTCTCCTTTTGGAGTGATCTTACCAATCAGGATATCCCCTTCTTTGACAATCGCACCTATACGAATGATACCATGCTGATCCAGATCTTTTGTTGCTTCTTCGGAAACGTTAGGAATGTCAGGAGTCAGTTCTTCTTCACCCAACTTTGTATCCCTTACTTCCAATTCGAATTCAGAAATATGTACTGATGTGAAAAGATCTTCTCTAACCACTTTTTCATTGATTACGATCGCATCTTCAAAGTTGTAGCCTTTCCATGGCATGAAGGCCACTTTCAGATTACGTCCTAATGCAAGCTCACCATTTTTCACAGCATATCCTTCTGTAAGGAAGTCGCCATCTTTTACTCGCTGCCCTTTCATTACCGCAGGTTTCAGCGTAATGCTTGTTTCCTGGTTGGTTTTTATGAATTTGGTTAACCTGTAAATTTTCAGATCATCTTCAAAACTTACAAGCTTCTGCGATTCGTTTCTTTCGTAACGAACATGAATTTCATTTGCATCCACAAATTCTACAACACCTTCACCATCAGCATGAATCTGAATCCTTGCATCACGGGCTGCTTTGCCCTCCAAACCTGTACCTACAATCGGGGCATCAGGAAGGATCAGCGGCACAGCCTGACGTTGCATGTTTGATCCCATCAACGCACGGTTGGCATCATCATGTTCCAGGAATGGAATAAGTGAAGCACTCAATCCCACAATCTGATTTGGCGCTACGTCCATGAATTCAACTTCACCCGGTTCAAGAATCGGGAAGTCACCCGTTTGACGGGCCTTAATTTTATCTTCAACAAATTCTCCGTTTTCATTCAACGGGATATTTGCCTGTGCAATTTTTGCTGTGTCTTCTTCTTCTGCACTCAGGTAACTGAGCTGAGCAGTATTCACTTTACCATTACTAACCTTACGATATGGCGTTTCGATGAAACCCATTTCGTTGATTTTAGCGTGTACACAAAGCGTGGAGATCAAACCAATGTTTGGACCTTCAGGCGTTTCAATGGTACACAAACGTCCATAATGTGAATAGTGAACGTCACGTACCTCAAAACCTGCACGTTCGCGGCTTAAACCACCCGGACCGAGCGCTGAAATACGACGCTTATGTGTGATTTCACTTAGCGGATTAGTTTGATCCAGGAACTGAGACAGCTGAGAAGTACCAAAAAAGGAATTAATTACAGATGATAATGTACGGGCATTGATCAGATCTACCGGAGTAAATACCTCATTATCCCTTACGTTCATCCTTTCCCTGATTGTTCTGGCCATACGCGCAAGACCCACACCAAACTGAGCATATAACTGCTCACCCACAGTACGCACACGACGGTTACTCAGATGATCAATATCATCAATCTCCGCTTTACCGTTAGTTAACCTAACGAGGTATTTGATGATTTCAATAATATCTTCCTTTGTTAGTGTTTTTTGATCAAGTCTGTAATTAAGGTTCAGTTTGCGGTTAATTTTATAACGGCCCACTTCACCCAGATCATAACGCTTATCACTGAAAAACAATTTATCAATAATGCCACGCGCAGTTTCATTATCCGGCGCATCGGCACCGCGTAGCTGGCGATAGATATGCTGAACCGCTTCCAGTTCAGAGTTGGCAGTATCCTTATTCAGCGTGTTATAAATGATAGCGTAATCGCCACTCATTTCTTCTTTCTGAATAAAAACACTTTTCACATCCATATCCGATATCATGTCAATTGCTTCCTGGTCGAGGATGGTATCACGCTCGAGTACCACTTCATTTCTTTCAATTGACACAACCTCACCTGAATCTTCATCCACAAAATCTTCCACCCATGTTCTCAGTACACGAGCAGCCAAACGTTTACCAACGTACGCTGCAAGTGCTTTCTTATCCACTTTTACTTCATCAGCCATTCCAAACAATTCAAGGATATCCTTATCTGTTTCAAAGCCAATGGAACGTAAAAGCGTTGTTACCGGAAACTTCTTCTTACGATCGATGTAAGCATACATCACGTTGTTGATATCGGTCGCAAATTCCATCCAGGCACCTTTGAAAGGAATTACCCTGGCTGAATATATTTTAGTTCCGTTAGGATGCAGTGATTGTCCGAAGAAAACACCAGGTGAACGGTGCAGCTGCGATACCACTACTCTCTCGGCACCATTGATAACAAAAGTACCTCTAGGAGTCATATATGGAATATTGCCAAGAAATACATCCTGAACAATAGTCTGGAAATCCACGTGCTCCTCATCATTACAGCTCAAACGAAGTTTGGCTTTCAGAGGAACCGCATAAGTCAACCCTCTTTCCATACACTCCTCAATAGTGTAGCGTGGCGGATCAATAAAGTAGTCAAGGAACTCCAGTACAAAAATGTTACGGGTGTCGGTGATCGGAAAGTTCTCTTTAAATACTTTAAAAAGACCTTCATTGTTCCTTTTGTCAGGTGTTGTTTCCAATTGGAAATAATCCTTAAAGGACTGAATCTGAATCTCGAGAAGGTCAGGAGTTTCGGCAAGATGTTTAACCTTTCCAAAGTTCATCCTGATTGCTGGAGCCACTTTTGTTGAAGACATAATTTTAAAAGCGCTTTTATTTGGTTATATAGACGACAATACAATCAAACCCCTATTCTTTGCAGAATATAAAACATTTGATTTTCAATCATTTATGATTATACTGGAACGTCAAAATGAATTAGGCCTAAATTAAAGGAACGCAAAGGTAAGGATTGTAAGGGATTTAGAAAAGAATATTTAGCACTCTATCGCCCACTGTTAAAGGGTTTAACGATTCCGGTTTTTGTTAAAATTCATGGGTTGTATGTTACCAGATCATCGACCTTTCGTCCGGAGCCCGGTAAAGCTTGTTTTTTTCTGTCAGGCCAAACGCTTTGTAAAACGGTTCAAAGTTGGCAAGCGGGCCGTTCACCCTAAACTCTTCTGGAGAATGAGGATCATTGGTGATACGGGTCCTCATCGATTCAGGCCTTGTCATCATCCGCCAAACCTGTGCATATCCCAGAAAGAAACGCTGATCAGGTGTATATCCATCAATTTTTTCTGAAGATTTTCCCTGTTCAGTCATTTTAAAGGCATCCCATGCGATAGCCATGCCTCCAATATCGGCGAGATTTTCACCCAGGGTAAGTTCACCATTAACAGGTAAACTATCCAACACTTTATAACTGCCATATTGGGTAATAACACTTTTCGTTTTATCATTGAATAGTTTTGCATCACTTCCCGTCCACCAGTCAGTTAAATTTCCTGCAGCATCGTATTGCCTCCCCTGGTCATCAAAACCATGCGTGATTTCATGACCAATTACCACTCCAATTGCCCCATAATTGATTGCGTCATCTGCATCCATATTAAAAAATGGCGGTTGCAATATTCCGGCGGGAAAAACTATTTCGTTGCTGGTAGGACTATAAAATGCATTTACAGTTGGCGCAGTAATATCCCATTCTGTTTTATCTACCGGCTTTCCAATTTTCTGCGTCTCTTCTTTATAGGTGTGATGAGCGATATTCATCCAGTTACCGAAATAATTATCTCTTTTAATCTGTACATCATCGAAGGTTTTCCATTTATCCGGATAGCCAATTTTCCTGATTATGGCATTCAGTTTTTCCTTGGCCTTTTGTTTGGTGGTATCTCCCATCCAATCCAACTTACTTAATCGGGCATCAAAAGATTTAATAAGATTACTCACTAACTGATCCATTCGCTGTTTGGCTTCAGGTGAAAAATATTTCTTAATGTAAACTTCCCCCAATAAATCTTTAAGACCTTCGTCAGTGTTATTAACAATTTGCTTCCATCGTTCAGGTTGTTTTTTAATGCCGGAAAACACACGGTTAAAATCAAATTGTTCGTCGCGAAAAGACTTCGACAGTAAAGAAGCATTCGCCGCGATATAATCGAACTTAATTTTGCTTTTCAGTTGTTCAACAGGTTGTGTACTGAGCAGTTTTCCAAGCGTTTCATAATACTTAGGTTGAGAAACGTTTACGCTATCGACACTGATCTGCATAATGTCAAATAAATCATCCCAGGGTATTGCAGGCGATAATTTTTTCAGTTCGCCTTTAGAAAGTTTATTGTAATTTATTTGAGGATTGCGCAATTCAACCGGTGATAAATGCGCTGCAGCGATAGCTGTTTCCAGTTGCAGCACTTCATTGGCAGAAATCTTTGCCTTCACATCATCGGATCCCGATAGTTTAAAGTAGGCAGCCACATGCTCCTGAAATTTTTTCCGTTGTGTCAATGTGATAGAATCATTCTTCGTATAGTATTCCTTCTCGGGTAAACTTGTGCCTGTTTGATAAAAATTGAGAATATACCTGCTGCTGTTTTTTTCATCAGCTCCAACATATATGCCGATCAAACTGTTATTGCCGTATTTAATGTTTTCAGCTACGAGTAGTATTAACTCACGGTAATCCTTAGCTGCATCTATCCGTTGAAGAGTTTTCGTCAATGGTTCGTACCCTTTCTTTTCGATATTAGCGGTATCCATTCCGCTGGCATAAAAATCGCCCACTTTCTGTTCGGCACTCCCTGCAGGGTGATCAGTTTTTGCTGACACTTCTTCAAGGATTGTTTTCATTTTTTTAAGGTTGTCTTCATACAACGTATAGAAGCTGCCCCATCCATTCTGGTCGTCTGGTATAGTTGTCGACTTCAACCATCCTCCGTTTGCATATTGAAAAAAGTCATCTCCAGGCGATACTGTTGTATCCATTCCCGATAAATCGAAATGCGATTCAGCAACCTGTTGTTTTTTATCATTACAGCCAGCCACCAAAGAGAAGAATATCAATAGAGCGAATACTGATTTCATAAGAAAAATTGAGTTTGCAATATTGCCGGAATAAAAATGATTTACAAAACCATTCCCATAAATACCTATAAACAAAAAAGCCGGTGCGAATACATCACACCGGCCATATCATTACCCTTTACAGCTTATTTAACTTCAACATCAGCACCTGCTTCTTTCAGTTTAGCTGCGAGTTCGTCAGCTTCACCTTTAGAAACACCTTCTTTTACTGCTTTAGGAGCGCCATCAACGAGGTCTTTAGCTTCTTTCAGTCCAAGACCGGTAAGATCTTTAACGATTTTTACTACAGCCAGTTTGTTTGGTCCACCGCTTTTCAGGATAAGGTCAAAAGCAGTTTTTTCTTCTGCTGCTGCCGGTCCTGCTGCTGCTGGTCCTGCTGCTACTGCTACCGCCGCTGCAGCTGGTTCGATCCCGTACTCATCTTTCAGAATCTTTGCGAGTTCGTTTACATCTTTTACGCTAAGGCTAACGAGTTGCTCTGCGAATGCTTTTAAATCTGCCATTGTTTTGAATTTTTACCGTCTTCATATCCGCTTTCGGCGAATCCGACGGCTGGTTTAAAAAAATTTGCCCATTTTATATACCCCGGGCCAAGGCGAGTTATGAGTCAGAAGTCTTTAGTCAGCAGTCATCTGCGATTATAACCAACTTCCTTCTATAAAAAATATCAATTACCCACTTGAAAAGGCTGTTCACTTTGTACTTCTTACTTTTCTTCACTTCGCACTTCGTACTTCCCACTTCGCACTTTAGTTCGCTCTGTCTTCCAATGCTTTGATCAAAGCAGCAAGTTTGTTACCGGCATTCAATGCACTCATAACATTCTTCGCTGGTGATTGGAGTAAACCAATGATTTCGCCAATGAGGTCGTTCTTGCTCTTCAGATCTTTCAATGCGGCGAGTTGTTTATCGCCGATGAATACTGCACCGTCGATAAAAGCGGCTTTTAACTGAGGCTTTTCCTTCACTTTTGGTTCGCTGCGGAAACTGCTGAGTATCAGAGCCGGTTCTTTTGCATTATCTGAAAACAGCAAAGCAGTTACGCCATGCAATGAATCAAATGTTTCTTTGAACCGCTCTTCATCAAGTTGTTCGAGCGCTTTGCGGATGAGTGTGTTTTTAGCCACTTTCATCTCTACTTTTTTATCGAAGCAGATGCCGCGGAGTTTATTCACCTGCGCAACGCTGAGAGATTCTGTATTGGTAATATAAAAATTGCTGTATTGAGAGAATTTCTCTTTCAGCACTTCGATCACCTGGTTTTTTTCCTGCTTATTCATGCTAAAGCTTTTAATTAATGAACATTTTAATCCAACGGATTAATGAACTAATACTTTGGTATCCACCTGAATGGCCGGGCTCATTGTGCTAGCCATGTAAACACTTTTCAGGTAGGTTCCTTTTGCGGTGGATGGTTTCGCCCTGAGAATTGCATTCAGGAATTCCAGGCTGTTTTCAGACAGCTTATCAGGTGAGAAACTCACACGGCCGATCGAAGCGTGTACAATGCCGGCTTTATCCACTTTAAAGGCTACTTTACCAGCTTTAACATCTTTTACAGCTGCATCCACATCGTTGGTAACCGTTCCTGTTTTAGGATTCGGCATCAGGTTTCGTGGACCCAGAATCTTACCAAGTTTGCCGATTTTAGGCATTACAGACGGTGTTGCTATAATTACATCCACATCAGTCCAGCCGCCTTCAATCTTTTTAATATACTCATCCAACCCAACAAAGTCAGCACCTGCTTTTGTAGCAGCTTCTTCTTTATCCGGCGTACAGAGTACCAATACTTTTTTAGTTTTACCTGTTCCATGAGGAAGCGTAACAGTACCTCTTACAGCCTGGTCTGCTTTTTTAGGATCAACGCCGAGGCGGATATGCAGGTCAACAGAACTATCGAATTTTGTACAGTTCACCTCTTTAACGAGGGAAGATGCATCGTTGAGTGAATAGACTTTTTTATCATCCACTTTAGCATCAGCTGCTTTTCTTTTTTTAGTAATACCCATCACTTCAGTTTTTAAGGTGTGATCAATTAATTTTCCCAGGGGGCTTTTCCATCAACAGTAATACCCATACTACGTGCTGTACCTGCAACCATGCGCATTGCACTTTCCAGCGTAAAGCAGTTTAAATCGGGCATTTTATCCTTGGCAATTGCTTCCACCTGGTTCCAATTGACCTTACCAACTTTGGAACGATTGGGCTCTTTTGAACCACTCTGCAACTTTGAAGCTTCCAGCAGCTGAACTGAAGCAGGAGGCGTTTTAATTACAAACTCAAAAGATTTGTCTGTGAAAACTGTAATGAGAACCGGTAATACCTTACCGGGTTTGTCCTGCGTTCTTGCATTGAACTGCTTGCAGAACTCCATGATGTTGACTCCCTTCGAACCTAAAGCAGGTCCAACAGGAGGCGCAGGGTTGGCTTGTCCGCCTTTAACCTGCAATTTTACATAGCCTGAAATTTCTTTAGCCATTGTATTTGATTTTTTGGTGATAGCGTCCCGTTTTAGCGGAACTCCCAGATCCATAAAAAAAAAGAACTTTTTATTTGGGGTTGCAAAGGTAATGGATTATGCATTTTCCCCCAAAGAAATTTCCCAAACCTTATGGTTGTAAGCCTTTGGGCGATGGTTTCCGCCTTTCTTTTTACTTTTCGTTTGAAAACCAGGTTTTTACACAACTGTATGGCCAATCCGAAATGGAACGTTTATTTCGACTCACGATACCAAAATTTTCGCATTTCCACAGATAGATAAAATCATCCTTGTAATAAAACAGGAGAACTAACTTGCCGGTTCTCTATTTTGATTTTTGTTGTCATAAATATTTCTCTTCAACATTCATTACAGATTTCAAAAATTGATGAGTTTCGAACAATCATTTCACTCCGTTAGATAAATTATTCTTGCTTCTGCACAACAAAAAAATGAATTCAGAAATTTTTTTAATGATTATCCGTTATTTCATGAATATTAATTCATAATTTTCGTCAACAATTTTTTACTCACACATTATCTCTAAAAAACTATTACAACTATGGCCAAAGCATCCAAAAAATCTGCTAAAAAAAAGGCTGCTCCTGCAAAGAAAGCAGCAAAAAAAGCAGTGAAAAAAGCGGCTCCTAAAAAAGCTGCGAAAAAAGCTGCAAAAAAGGTAGCTCCTAAAAAGGCTGCAAAAAAAGCGGTTAAAAAAGCTGCTCCCAAAAAAGCAGTAAAGAAAGCGGCTCCGAAAAAAGCAGCTAAAAAAGCGGCTCCCAAAAAAGCAGCCCCTAAGAAAGCAGCTCCCAAAAAAGCGGCACCTAAGAAAGCAGCTAAAAAAGCAGGCATGAAAAAAGCAGCACCAGCACCTGCCTCTGCTCCAGCCGCTCCTGAATCAGCTCCTGTTAGCGAAGCAACTGGAGATTCCGGTAATGCTGAGTAAAAAATATAAGCGAAGTACAAAGCGCGGGAGTGTCCTGCGCTTTTTTTTGCGAGATTTTAAACAGATTCTCTTTCTACAACAGCGGGTTTCAATATAAAGTGCTGTGGCTCTCTGCTCTTGGATCTGATCATATCAATAATAATTGCTACTGCTTTTTGGCCAATCTCCCTGATAGGCTGAGCAATTACAGATATCGACGGGGAACCTAGTCTGAATAAATCGTTATCATCAAAACAAATGACAGCAAGCTCATCTGGAATTTTCTTTTTCAGCAACCTGATCGCTTCGAGTCCTGCGACTCCTATATAGTTTGTTGTAAAAAAAAGTGCGTTAAGCTGAGGCTTGGAAGCAAGAAAACCTACAACTGCTTTCACCGTCTGATCGTGGGTTAAGTCGTAAGGAATTTTTAGAATTAATGATTCATCTAGTTTCTCTTTTTTTTCCGACAGTGCTTCTTTATAACCCCTTTCTCTTTCTGCCATCTGTACCTGCTCAGATTCCAATGTGATCAGGCCAATATTTTTATACCCCTTCCTGATCAGCAAATTCACGCCTTCAAATGACCCTTTAAAATTATCCACCGCAACGTAACTTGTATCCAGCCCGGGAAAATAACGGTCAACCAAAACAACCGGCTTCTTGTCTGTCACCAGCGACTCAATTTCTTTTCTGATGCCACTGGTAGGAATAATAATAAACCCATCCATTTGCCGGTGTCGCAATAAATATAAAAGGCTGATTGCTTTTTCATCATTATTCTCTGTGCTGCAGAACATAACTTTATAACCCGACTTATCAGCTTCGTCTTCTACAAATCTTGCGAGGTGAGCAAAAAATGGATTGGCAATATCTTCCACTATCAGTCCTAGTGTATGTGTTTGACCGGTGCGCAATCCACGGGCAACCTGGTTTGGACGATAGTTAAGTTTTTCTGCAGTTTCAATTATCCGGTCCTTTAACTCATCACTTATCCTTTTCTCCTTTGCTTTACCATTTAAAACAAAGGAAACAGTAGTGGTAGAAACACCTACTTCCTGCGCGATATCTTTTATAGAAACACTTCTCATTCATATAAATGTATGGAGTTCCTTTTATAATCATAGCATCAATAAAAAAAGTGCATAAAAAAAGTCCTGCAGATGCAGGACCTTTTTTTTACAAGATATAAACCGTCAAGAAAGCTTTTCGACCTGCATATAGTTTAACTCCACAGGTGTTGAACGGCCAAATATTTTAACTGTTACTTTAAGTTTCTTCTTTTCATCATTCACTTCTTCGATCACGCCATTAAAGTCGTTGAATGGACCATCGATGATTTTGATCGTTTCACCCACAATAAATGGTTCACTCATCACAATGCCGCCAATACCGCTCATTTCATCCACTTTACCCAACATTTTATTCACTTCTGATTTGCGTAGTGCAACCGGGTTTTCTTTACCGAGGAAATGAATTACATTGGTCATGTTCTTAATGGTAGAGATAACGTCGTCGTTAAGTTTTCCATGTTCCACTTCAATCATCACATACCCAGGATAAAAGTTTCTTTCTCTCATCACCTTCTTACCATTCTGCACTTTATATACCTTTTCTACCGGGAGAAATACCTGTTTGATCGATTTTCCCCAATCATTACGTGCAATATCCTTGTCAAGATATTCCTTCACCTTACGTTCTTTACCGCTCACTACACGAAGCACATACCACTTAGATTCCTGTTGCGTTGGTGTTTCCATTATGATTTAAATAGGGAATAAACGAATTTAAGAACATTGTTACTCGCAAGGTCCATTACCCAAACCAATGCGGTAATCACCAATGTGGCCACCAATACAATCATTGTAGATTGTTGCAGTTGCTGCCATGTTGGCCAGGTTACTTTCTCCATCAGCTCAATATAGGAGTCCCTGATATATGCCTGCACTTTAGACATGCTTATTTTTTTTTCTTTATTTCTGTTAACAATCAGAGTGTCACAATCATCCGCCGGTTTTTGCCGGCAAACTGCTTTTCTCAGCACGGGCACTAGGATTCGAACCTAGATCGAAGGTTTTGGAGACCTCTATTCTGCCGTTGAACTATGCCCGTATGTCAAGTTGTAAGTCTTAAGCAATAAGTTATAAGTCAACTGAAAAATGAATTATAACAACGCTGAAGCATACTTACTCTATGGATTTACAAATAAAAACTGTAGTCTAATTAGTAACAAAATACCCAGGATTGCTCCCAGGTACTTTGCAAATATATACTTTCACTGCTTACCCTGCAACCCGACTCAATATAGCGGGTGACAAGTATCAGGATACTTATTTCAATACTTCAGTTACCTGGCCGGCACCAACTGTACGGCCACCTTCACGAATCGCAAATTTCAAACCTTTTTCCATTGCGATCGGCTGGATCAGTTTTACAGTAAGACCGATGTTATCACCAGG
The DNA here is from genome assembly GCA_031425315.1 of Chitinophagales bacterium. Taxonomy (GTDB): domain Bacteria; phylum Bacteroidota; class Bacteroidia; order Chitinophagales; family Chitinophagaceae; genus Pollutibacter. The sequence goes on along the minus strand of JANPJC010000117.1, from coordinate 18,615 downwards.
CATTACCATTTCAGTTCCTGAAGGAAGCTCAACTTCACCTGTAACGTCTGTTGTACGGAAATAGAACTGAGGACGGTATTTGTTGAAGAACGGAGTATGACGTCCACCTTCTTCTTTGCTCAATACGTACACTTCGCCTTTGAATTCAGTATGCGGAGTGATTGAACCTGGTTTACAAATTACCATTCCACGACGGATATCTTTCTTTTCAATACCGCGGAGGAGGAGACCGGCATTATCACCAGCTTCACCTTCATCAAGCAATTTGCGGAACATTTCAACTCCTGTACAAACTGAGTTCAATGGTTTTTCCATCAAACCAACAATTTCTACTGCTTCACCAACTTTTACACGACCGCGTTCGATACGACCAGTTGCAACTGTACCACGACCTGTGATTGTGAATACGTCTTCAACTGACATAAGGAATGGCTGATCGATCGGGCGGGGAGGCAATGGAATATAACTGTCAACAGCATCCATCAACTCTTCGATTTTCTTTATCCATTGGTCTTCACCAGCTAATGCACCGGTTGCCGAACCCTGAATAATTGGAGTGTTATCTCCGTCGAAACCATAGGTAGTCAGCAATTCACGGATTTCCATTTCTACCAGTTCAAGCAACTCAGGATCATCGACCAGGTCAACTTTGTTCATGAAAACAACGATACGTGGTACACCTACCTGACGGGCAAGAAGGATATGTTCTTTTGTTTGCGGCATCGGACCATCAGTTGCTGCAACCACGAGGATCGCACCATCCATCTGGGCGGCACCGGTAATCATATTTTTTACATAGTCAGCGTGACCAGGGCAGTCAACGTGAGCATAGTGACGGGCAGCCGTCTGATACTCTACGTGAGCTGTATTGATTGTGATCCCACGTTCTTTTTCTTCTGGAGCCGCGTCAATCTCATCATATTTCTTTTCTGTGGCCCATCCTTTCTTAGCGAGGATATTTGTGATCGCCGCCGTCAGGGTGGTTTTACCATGATCCACGTGACCAATAGTACCGACGTTTACGTGGGGTTTATCCCTTTTAAAGGTCTCTTTAGACATTGTTATCCGTTTTAGATTGTGTTTACAATTGTTATTTCTATATCAACGGCGCAAACAAGATGAATTCCCCTGTAGCGTCGTGTAACTACTTACCGCAGATGTTTAATTTTCAATGGAACGTATGCTTCTGCTGATAAAATAAATTTTCAAAAAATCCCATCGATAAATCTGCACTCATCAGACAGCTTTTTTCACTCCTCACCTTTCTACTACTTCCCACTTCACACTTCACACTTCACACTTCTCACTTCAAAAGAGCCGTTGATGAGAATTGAACTCACGACCTCTTCCTTACCAAGGAAGTGCTCTACCACTGAGCTACAACGGCTTAAAAACCGCAGCCTTAGCGGTCGTGTTGAGCGGGAGACGAGGCTCGAACCCGCGACCTATAGCTTGGAAGGCTATCGCTCTACCAACTGAGCTACTCCCGCTTATTAAAGTTGGAAATGGGAAGTGGGAATTGGGAAGTGATGAATTATCAATTCTCAGATACCTCAGCTATTTAAAGCTTTTCCGATTTCCGATCAAAACATGATGGTGTGGGTAGGAGAGGATTCGAATCTTTGAAGTCGAAAGACAGCGGATTTACAGTCCGCCCCATTTGGCCGCTCTGGAACCTGCCCCTGTTGCCGGAATTTCACCTGCCTTATCATAACACACCTGAATAAAAAAACATAATCTGCAGTAAAGCAGAAAAGAGCCAGAGAAGGGACTCGAACCCCCGACCAGCTGATTACAAATCAGCTGCTCTACCAGCTGAGCTACTCTGGCTTATTACGTTCAGGCGTGGTGACGTTCCTGGCCACCTCCATCATTTTAACTAAAAACAAAGAACTACCCGCTTTTTTTGGGAAGGCAAAGGTAATGGAAATCTTCAAATGCAAAAATTTTGCTGCTTTATTTTTAATGAGGAATATACAATCCACTGCGTTCATGCATTACAGGGAAATTTTAGCAGCCATTCCGGAGGATAAAAGAACATTTTGACAAGACCGAAATATAAAAAATCAATGTCGGCCATTAACTAAATGAGATAAAAAAAAGGCCCGGAGGCCTTTTCTTATGCTGCTTGTTTTTCTTTTAATCGTTTGATCTGGGTAGTAATGGAATCCATTGCATTATCAAATGACTCTTCGAAAGATTTAGAAGTCTGCTTAACGAAAAACTCATGCCGGGGAACCTTGACGCGAATCTCAGCTACTTTGTCTTTGATCTGATGAACCACATTATCCAGCTTAAGGAAAACATCAACCTTCACTATCCGGTCGTGATAATTCCCAAGCTTTTGAAGTTTTTTACTTACGTGTTCAATCAATTTTGAATCCGCATCAAAACGCACAGTTTGAATGTTAACGGTCATAGCATAACGTTTAATTCAGTGAAACAATAAATGTAAGAACTGAGCTGATTTCAAGGTTATTTCCTGTCTTTTGACCAGCTTATTGAAATTAAACATTTAACGCTGTAAAATCAAATTAAATTTCGTTGCCGCCCGGGTAATTTAACAGCTAATTCTACGGGATAAATTCTATGGTAAGATGGGCGTTGAGTTGGGGTTAATTTACCCCATTATAGCATCCTTTCTGGTAAAAGACTTTTCGTCAAAATTTCCACCAGATTCAATGCAGGCAGGCCTTCAGAATACATTTACTGTAACTGTCAGCCCTTGGGGTGAGCTTTTTTGTGTATGTCGCGAAGTTTCTCAATACTGTTATGGGTATACACCTGCGTAGCGGCAAGACTGGTGTGGCCTAACAATTCCTTTACTGCATTCAAATCGGCTCCATTATTGGTAAGGTGAGTGGCAAAACTATGCCGCAGAATATGAGGGCCTTTCTTCTCAGCAGTTGTAACAACTGATAACCACTTTTTAACGATTGTATATACCTTTCGGGGATTCAGCGGCTTTCCTTCACCGTTAGCGAAAAGATAATCACCTGCAACGGCATTTTTTGTTCGCAACTCCCGGTAAACCTGTAACTGGCTGAGTAATTCACGATTCAAAGGAATCAGACGCTCTTTATTTCCTTTGCCTAATACCTTTAATTGCTGTTGATTAAAGTCGATATGACTATTCTTCATGTTAACCAGTTCACTCACGCGGATTCCTGTTTGGTATAAAAGCCCTATAATCATTTTTTCTGACTGGCCTGAAAAATCTGACGGGAATTCGACATCGTCAGACAAAACAGCCATTTGTTTTTCTTCCACATATGAAGGCAGCCGCTTACGGGTTTTCATCAAAGGAACAATTGTAGCTGGATTCTCCTCTGTTAGCCCGGTTTTCCGACAGAATTTAAAAAAGGACTTCAGGCAGGATAACTTCCTGTTGATACTACGCGGATTTATTTTTTGATCGGCCATTTCTGCCATCCAGCTCCGTACAAAGATCGGGGTAACATCAGTCGGCTTCATTATTCCACAACGGTCGGCCAGAAAGGAGAAAAAAAAATGCAGGTCATCAGCATATGATTTGACCGTATGAGGCGAGTACCGCTTTTCAAAGCGGATATAATCAATAAATGATTGAACGGCTGTTATCTCTGATAGGGGCATAAAAAATAGCCATAAAGGTAAGTAACCTTATGGCTATCATGAATATGTTGATGGAAAACTGCTTAAGGAGCAATTTCGCCTGACATCAGCTTCTGCTTGTAAATTGCTTTCAAAACCTCACCACGACGTTTGATAGAAGGTTTCTTAAAAGACTGGCGCTCACGCAGCTGAAGAAGAATCTTCGCTTTTTCAAATTTCTTCTTGTACTTTTTCAGCGCTTTGTCAATGTTTTCGCAATCTTTGGAATCGATTATTAACATAAGTGTTCCTCTTTTTCAGATTTTTTAGGAACGCAAAGATAGGACAATAGCTGGTTTTACCAAAAAGACAAACAAAAAATTCAAGAAGTATTACGAAATTGGGCCACAAATCAGCAATATGTTTACCGGCATCGTAGAATCGCAGGGTGAAATTACAAGAATAGAAGCATCGGGCACCAATCTTAGGTGCTGGATAAAATCATCTATCAGCCATGAATTAAAGGTGGACCAAAGCCTCAGCCACGATGGAATTTGTTTAACCGTTGAAGAGATTAACGGGGATGAATTCAGGGTATCGGCAGTGGAAGAAACACTCAAAAAAACCAATCTGGCAAACTGGTCAGCCGGTAAGTTTGTGAACCTGGAAAGGGCAATGATATTGGGTGGCAGGCTTGATGGACACCTGGTTCAGGGACATGTTGATACTACCGCCACCTGCATACTGAGAGATAATAAAGAAGGTAGCTGGCTGTTCAGATTCAGCTTTCTGAAAAAATTTGCTCCACTGGTAATAGAGAAAGGATCCATAGCAGTAAATGGTACAAGCCTCACTGCATTTGATGTAACGGAAAATGAATTTTCAGTGGCAATAATTCCCTATACATTTAATCATACGGCTATAAAAGATGTGGTGCCTGGCACTTTAGTTAATATTGAATTTGATATGCTGGGAAAATACATTACGCGCTGGAAAGAACTCAATAAATCTGCAGATTGATCAGCTGAAAAAAAATAATATTGACACCACATTACTCTATCGTTGTTCCGGTTTTTAATGAAGAGGAAAATATTCAACCTTTTTACGATGCGCTTTGTAATCACATTCCAGCCGACTTTGAATTGATATGGGTGAACGATGGCAGTACCGACCAAACACTGGTTAAAATAAGGACATTAGCCGCGAAAGATTTCAGGATCCGCTGTATTTCACTTTCCCGCAACTTCGGCCACCAGGCTGCGCTGATCGCGGGTTTGCAATTTTCTAAAGGAAAAAGGATTGTTTTTATGGATGGGGACCTTCAGCACCCTCCTTCCCTGCTCCCGCTTTTTTTCAATAAAATGGATGAAGGATTTGATCTTGTCTCGGGTCGAAAATTAGCAACTGAAGATATTGGCGGGGCTAAAAGAATTTTTAGTGGATGGTTTTACCGCCTCATTAATTATTTGTCTGATACTCCCATTGACAAAGACGTTTCTGATTTCAGGGTTTTCAATCAGAAAGTGGCGGCAGCAGTATTACAATTTGAAGAGCGCGAACTTTTCCTGCGGGGCATTTTTAACTGGATTGGTTTTAATACCGCCAACATCGACTATAATGCACCTGCCCGTCAATCGGGGCATACCAAATACTCTTTCGCGAAAATGGTTCAGCTGGCATTAAGAGGAACACTTTCATTCAGCTTCAAACCCATCAGGCTTTCGCTATTAATGGGAAGCATTGTTTCGGTTGCCGCATTTCTGTTTATCATATTTGCAGTGATCTCCTATTTCGCCGGAAATACCATCCCGGGCTGGGCTTCCATTATTATCGGGGTGATGTTTCTTGGCGGAATCCAGTTGATAATGATTGGATTAATCGGCGAATATGTAGCCAGTTTATTTATGGAAACAAAAAAGAGGCCTTTGTTTTTAATAGATGAAAAAATCAACCTTGATCATCCCGCTGCCTAAGCACAACTGAAGCTTCTAACAAACCTGTAGGTATCCTTAGCACAATATCAGAAGGAATTTTTTTCGCCAGTTTTTTCAATCCGAAATATTGAAGGTAATAACCAACAGGATAAGGCAGAATCACCGGTTTGACTGTTATTTTACAATTGCCCTCACCAAAAACTTTATTGCAGGTTTTAAAAAGTAAAATCTCCATTCCTTTTATGGATGGGATATTTAAATGCTCACCCGCTATCATATAAGGCCATCTTTCTTTAAGTAATGCGAATGCCATGCAGTCTATTCTGGGCACAGTCAGGTAAAAACAACCTCCGGGCTTCAATAACTGTATAGCATGACCGATAAAAATGTCAGGATGCATAAGATGTTCAAGAACTGTAATCAGAAAAATATAGTTTGCTTTTTCGAACGAAGAAAATGATTCAATAAACGTTCCATTTAAATCTGTCTTTACCCATTTTACTTTAGAACCAACAAGCTTTTCCGGTACATCATGAAAATCTGCTGCAATACCATCTGAATGAGGAAATCTATTCATGAGTAGCTTTGATAGTTCCCCGCTCCCGGCTCCAAAATCGATCCAGCTAAAAACATCCGGTTTGTAGATAATGTTTTCATTGGCAGCAAGGGCATGGCTGACACATTGATTAAACCAGGTATTCAGTGGATAATCATCTCTTAATTCCCTGATCTGCGGCATCATTCCCCCTTCAAAACTTTCATACAATCGTGTAAGTTGTGCGGATGAAGGCAAAGGAAGCGTTATGCCGGACTCACAGTTTTTGCAACGGTAAAAGTCAAAAGGGCCATGCCATTGTGCCAATGGATGAAACTTATTCTTAAAAAATATTTCCAATTCCGGGCTGCCACAAAACAAACAGGTCATGCATGATACATTTGATGATAACTGCTTCCGAAAATAATCATTTGTATATTAGCAGAAACGGTATGATCAAATTTGTATGCAAAGGATAACGAATAAATATCAATACATTTTTTTATTGTTGATTGTATTGCTTGCATATACTCCTGTATTAGGATTTCTTTTTGCACTGAAAAATGATGCATTCACCGGCTACTTTCCTCCAAAAATGTTTTTCGGTGACGTGCTTAAACAGGGGCATATTCCTTTATGGAATCCCAATCTCAATTTTGGTTTCCCGATTTATGGTGATATGAGTATGGCCTGGTGGAACCCAATAACATGGCTCATCGGAGGACTTGCAGGTTATAACGTTTATAGCTTCACGCTCGAAGAAGTATTCTATATCGTGCTTGCTTCGATTAGTTTTTTTACCCTTACCAGCTACTGGAAATGGCATCCTACAGCAAAAGTCAATGCAGGCTTATCGTATGCATGCGGTGGATATTTTATCGGACACCTCCAGCATTTTAACTGGCTCAGCGGCATGGCATTTTTTCCTTTTGTTTTATTCTTTTACCTGAAAAATACTGAACAGTCAAGTGTTAAAAACTATTCAGGACTCGCCCTGTCGAGTTACTTTTTCTTCACTTCAGCTCATCCGGGACTAATTATAGGAGGAATATATTTTTTGCTGTTTTTCTTCATACCTGATTTTTTTAAACACATAAAAAATGGGAACCGATCATTAATTCATTTCTCAAGTGTGCACATTATTTCGTTTCTTGTACTGGCAGCAACTGTTGCGGGGCCAGTGTACGCATTCCTCGAAGTTATCCCTCACACTACAAGAGGATCTAAAATCGATGCTGCTATCAGCTTAATGCATCCCACTACCTTTCAGTCGTGGCTATCGGTGACTCTTCCGTTTGCAACGGTAAAAAATGATGCGTTTTTTCTAACAGATATTGCAATGCGGAATTGTTACATGGGGCTTACTACGTTGATATTTTTCATTGCAGCATTCAGAAAAAAAATATGGACCAACAATGGGCAATGGCTTTGCATCATTTTATTTTTTGGGTTATTGAGCGCCGGTGGACTATTTGGTGAATTCTGCAACCGCTTTTTACCTTTAATCGGATATGTTCGGCTGAGTGGGGAGTTTACCATATTTGCATTGATAGCAATAATTGTAATTGCAGGACAGGAGTTTAACAAATACCTACCCGCTCCCAAGAGTTCAAGACTTAACAAAATTATTTTATGGCTGGCCGCAATCCTTGCTATTGTAATATTTGTTGCCGCACTAAACATTGTAATTAACCACAACAGTATAATTTTCTCTGATGCTTTTCCAAACACAGGTCTGATATCCAATTTAAAATGGACGATAGATCATGTGAGTTTTGGGGATACTATTGTGTTGCAGGGCTGCGTACAATTCATAATTCTCATTTCAATAAAAAAAATTGTACAGAGGAGAAATGATTTGTTGAGATGGCTAATTGCAGCAGATCTGATATTTGCTTCATTACTGAATATCCCTTTTACAGGTGTTGGCAAAATGTCACCTGCACAGGTACAGCATTTAATTGATGGCGCCAAAGCGGATGCTTTTATCGCTATTAAACAAACAGACACTTTTAACCTCAAAAAAAATATTGGTGACCTCCAATGGTACAATAAGACACCAGGTAATAAGGAAGTAATCAGTTATCCAATGATTTTATCAGCGGCAGAGAAATATTTTGAATCTCCCCGTAAAAATGCAAATGACCAGCTGCCATATGTTTTTATGGATTCCGGTCATTTGAAAAACTTAAATTATTCGAATGATAAAATTCAATTTGATTTAAATATAACTGCACCCAATAGAGTCACATTACAACAAATCAATTATCCAGGCTGGCAGATAATAAGTAATTCCGGGCCATTGGCATTAGCTGATCATCCCGATCAACTGGTTAGTTTCGAAGTATCACCTTCCACTACTTCCGCTGAAATTTATTTCACCAATCCTGCGATCAGGTTCCTGGTTTATTACTCGACAATAGTGCTTATTTTACTTTTTTCTTTATTTATATTCTCCAACCAGAATTCAAGAGGCCCTACCGCATAAGATACATTTTGCCATATCCTGCTTTAAAATACTGATCTGTTTTATCTCCCTCTGCTTTGTATTTATCCAGTTTCTTTCCATTCAAATTGGTAATCACCCGGTACAAATACACGCCATTTGCCAATTTTTGTCCATACTGATCAGTACCATCCCATTTGTATTCTGTAATGTTCCGTCCGATATGGATTGGGCCTAGTTCTTCTTTAGTAATTTCTCTCACAATTTTTCCGGTAATAGTAAGAATTTGAATCCTGATATTCTGAGGCACTTCACTTCCTGTAACTGTAAATACAAATGCAGTTGATGTAGTAAATGGATTTGGATAGTTCAGTAAATTAGAAATCATTGCCTTGTTAATTACTGAAAACACCACCCTATACTCAATGACTCCCGCAGTATTGTCACTCCGGTCTTTACCCGAAACAATGAGTTCATATTCCCCATCTTCAGGGAAATAAGGAGCAAAGTCAATTGTTGCGGTATTATCTGTATTGCTTCCGGTTAAATCAGCAGGATTAAATCGCAGCGTATCATTATCAAATCTGAATGTTCTCAGGTCGCCATTAGGGAATTTAACTTTAACCTGCATCAAAGCAGTATCATTTAAAGCCATATACTTACTGTTATCCTTCAATTTCACAATGATCTTAGGTTTCGATGAAACGATATCCCTGTTTAATATATGAACTCCATCAAAAGTGACATCCAGTGTTGGATTGTAATTATCGGGCCTTACATAGAAATTTTTAAAGAGGAAATTATTAAACAGGTATTGTTCCGGTTGATCCTGATCCGGATTGATATTCAGGAATAGCGTGTTATTTTCCCGGTAATCCTTTGTATCAACCTGATATGAAACCACTATCGTATCATTTGAAACCAACGGCTTCGTTCTCGGGAGTACAATTTTACGCTGAACGTTATCTTTATCTGTTATGGTAAGATGTACCAATAAACTATCAAATTTGGCATCACTGATGTTTTTGAAGGCCACCTGGAAATTAAATGGTTCACCGATATCCAATGTGTCTTTTGCATTAAGTACCAGGTTAGATGCAAGTGCACCTTCGGGCGGCAGATCACCAAACAATCTCCAGTATTTTAATTGATGTGGTGTTCCATGAACAGTATCCCTGTTGCGCATTACTAATTTCAAATAAGGATAGCTTTTTGCATCAATGAAATCAAGCAAGGTATCGGTAGTGCTATGCATGTCGATAATGAAAGATTCATTTCCTGCATAATCTCTTCCGTATAATGCATACCCCACAGAATCGGGTTCCAATTCGCGGCTGACACCGCTGGCTTTAAACCTGTTCCATTTAAGTGCAGGACCAAACCACGGAGAACTCATCTGACCAACATTGTTTCTTATTGTAAGATCAAACCCTGCATCAAGAAAATCGCTCTCTTTATTTCCCATCTGACTGTAGATAGGATATGATGGATCTCCTTTCTTGTTAAAAAATATGAATGGAACATTATGCGTAAACCTGTCAATATCCGCGAATCCCAATTTCTTTAGTGTGTGATATAATGATACTCCAACTCCTAACCTCGTTGTATCTTTCAACCAATCCTTCACAAAAGCTTTGTTGGATATATTTCCCAGATTTGTAATTGATACAAAATATCCGGCTGGAATAGATTCGAGGAACTGGATTGCTTTTCTTCTGTATGATGTATCATCGTACGGAAACTCAAAACATAACTTATTATGTATACAGGGTGCAACACTTCCAAAGCGGCCAAATCCATTTGGTTGCAGTGTATTCTTCCACGGTTGCAAAGTCAGACTGTCGTATACAAAAATCTGAAGGGAGCTGTATTTACATCCATACGTAGTATAGATATCAGTATTCATTGTTACCCCGATTTCGAACGCTTCATAGTAAGGGAATAATCCATTTTTCAAAGTCAGCCTTGCCGGTAACTCACTATAACGATAGGTTCTATCATCATTAAGTTTAAGATCTACTAAATCACTTTTCTTTTGCTGAAAATAGTGCGACTGATTATACCCTTCGTTTGCACCTGCGATATAAATAAAAGAAGAAGTGTTCCACACGAATGAACTACCGGTTGTAGGAACAGGTGCAGTTCTCCAGTAATAAACGGTGCTGTCAGAAAAACTTAATCCTGCTACATTGAATTGCAGAAGTCCACCAGGTGCCGAAATGGTTTGCGATTTTTTCCAGGCAGAGTTAAATAATTCTGTGGTATCGATTTCCATTATATAATTTCTTACAGGACTGAAAGGATTGGCAGCCGATGCATAGAAAGTAAGATTATTTTTACCAACAATAGACAGATTATACGGAGAAACCGGTCGTGCTTCTTCCTCTATAATATAAAATGATTTGGTTATCGAGTTATTGGACTCTGATATTTCAGCTACAGCATCTTCTGCATCAATGTTTACAATCAGCTTGTTTTCACCTTTATCAGTTAGTGGGTTTATCGGCAAAGTAAGTCTCAGTGAATCAGAATACCTGATACCCGGAATTTTTTGCCTGTACAACTGAACAATCGTGCCATTGGGCAGCTGTCTCTTAACATCAATCATTATTGAGTCAGTAACTGCTTTTCCGATATTATACATTCCCAGTTCAACATCAAAAGTATTTTCTGCCACAGAAATAAATGGCGGATCAAATTTTATAAACTGGTCTTCAATAATATAATCTGGAGCCGGTTGCGGGTAAATTTTCACCGATGGGTCACCATGCAGTAATATCTCTTCTGCATGTAATCTGCCAAAGAAATCACCGGCGCCTGTTGTTTCCAGTAATTTGGTGGCCGCCTTTCTTTGTAACTCGCCTATCGAAAGGTTATAGTCACTGGCAATGGCTTCATACATTCCATATGTAAAGATGTTAAGATAAGCAACTATGCCATAATGGGTACTCGCCATAAATCCGATACTCCCCCTTTGATTTGCCAGTACATATTTTTCCGAAAGCGTTAACGCGTTGGCCGAATAACGGAGAGTATCGTAAACGAAAAAATTTCCTGCGTTACATCCGTTTACAATAAACAGCGGATACTTGCCCTGATTATTATACACATTTGGATCATCGAGATTAAACTCGAGCGTATTTGCTGAAGAGTGTCCAAAATACGTTAGAATATTTATGCCTTCACTAAATAAATCCTTAAGCTGTTCTGATGTAAGTTGTTGAACCGCGAATGCTGCATTCTTACTGAAGCTATACACCTTACCGCCAAATGCAGTGTCTTCAAGTACCTTGGCAGCAGCGTTCATATATCCATAAATCACTGACTGCAAATAGGGATCACTGCCGCCGATTGCATGCACAACATTTTTTATCCAGCCTTTATCTGCAAAAGTTTGCGCACCATTTTTTAATGCCTGATCGTGTTCCTTAATTTTCTTTAAGTAACTCTCAACTTCGTAAGGAAATATAGCCGATAACCGGCCGATGGGCGTTTCGGGAATGGGGTCATAACCTTCCGAAGCTAAAATATTGTCAGATGCCGGAGAACCAAATGTGGGAACAAGATTTATATTCTCAGTGATTGTTCTTTGCTGATTAACACGATACTGATCATATGTAAGCCCTCTGCCAATGATGAATGCGAATTTTGGTTGTATCCCAAAATTATTATGAGCATAGGATAAAAAATTCTTTACCGAAAGTGGATGTTTTTTGATTCCAAATGCAAACTGATCCACCAATTGATCGATATCATATATTTTGGCATTAAATGACCCACCTTCCACAGTGCTGCGGTACTGCCTGTATTCTTCAACAGGATTTCCATTAGGACCGTTGTACAACAGTTTATTTGAAATGATTATGAAATCAGCATGATTTGCTACGTCAGCATAATTAATAAACGTTCTGTTTTCAAGGGCCAGAATATTTTTTATCAAAGCAGGGGCTGTACTGCAAAGCACAAAATTCCTGTCACCACCGGCAGGAAGCGCAAATCTTATTTTTCCTGCAACCGCTATATTTCCAAGATACCTGCGACCGGAAGTAAGGTCATAAAGAACCGGTTCCCGCGCTGAATTAGCAAAATTGCTGATTTCAAGGTAGTTGCCCGATGATGATGCAGGCAAACTAAATTCAAAAACACTTGCCCCACCGAAATTGAAAAGACGTGGATAAGTCATTTCATATTTTGCAACGGCCATCCTGTCGTTAACATTATTAGTGATATTATTTATCCGGATCGTATCAACAGGTTTCCCGATATACGCCAACGGAAAACTGACCTGCTGTTTGAATCCTGAAAACAAATCCATTGTTTTCAATAAAATGGAATTACCATTTATGTTCACTTCCACCTTTCTGGAATTTTGCGCATTTCCTGAAGCAGCGACGTTGAATATTACATCGGGACCGGTCGGCGACACAAATAGGTTATTCAGATTTTCGATAATGGGTGAATTGTTTCTCACATCCCTGCTCGCCCAGTTCTCACCAATATCGTACGATGAAGAGTAAACGTATTCACCGATAACAGCAGCGGTTCCACTATTGATCCTGGTTTTGGTATTGCCAAACATTGTATGAATAAAATAAGGTTCCGGAGAAAGTATATTTCCGGCAACATTATTTGCGCTGTTCACTAATCTTCTATTTCCTCCAGTTGGATTAACGGTCAGAAAATATGTTGATGAATCGGTAAGAAGGCTCCATCTATCGCTTAATTGCAGTGAAGGATCACGATACAATTTTGTATCTGCCTTACCATCATTCAGCTGGCCATAAAACTCAATAAAATCAGCTGAAGTCATTACCCCTGAAGCAATTGAAGTAAAGATTGGAACTTCCACACCATTTTTCCAAAGCTGAAACTGTTCTGCAGGCACACTGGCGAGGCCGGAATTATTTAAAACAGTGTGTGAAATATGATGCAGGCCGTTGGCGCCTCCGACATGCAGTTTATAATAGGTCTTATTAAAATCTATCCATTCATTGTTGTACTGAGCTTTTGCTACCAGGCAAAAACCCAACAATAGAACAGTCAGTAATTTCTTATTCATACGTTGACGATGTTAGCTTTAGTTTTCTTTCTTTTTTCTGATAAGGTTCAGCCTTAACGAGAAAATATGGGTATATAAAGGATTGGATTGATTGGCAAGGTTTGTAAAGGCATAATCAATTCCTAAGTTTTTCAGTTTGAATCCAACTCCGAGGCTGGGTTGATAAATCCAGACTCTTTGTTGATTCAGTGTATCTCCGTCTTTCAAAGCCTGTTGAAAATTGTAAACACCTGCACGTACAAAAATCAGTTCTTTATATCCCAGTTCAATACCTACACGGGGATCAACACTTACGGGATCTGCACTGAAAACCACATTTCTTTTGCCATCGAATGTGAAATCAAAATTTGCTTCCGCAAGCAATCTGAATTTCTCGGAAAGTTTAAAATCGTATGCTGCACCTGCAATCAATCGCGGTGCAGTCAGTTCTGTTGATTTAACCGGAATGTCATTGTTGGTGAGATACAGCACTTCTTTCTCCTTTTCGGTAAAGCTGAATTTCCAGGCATTAAATGTGGTGGTAAGATCGCGTACTGCGACACCAAAGCGCCAGTTTTTCAATTGCAACTGTAATCCGGCATCTAAACCAAATCCCCAGGCTTTTGCGAAACTTCCCACGCTGCGATGAATAACTTTTGCATTGGCGCCAAAACTCAGTTTCTTTTTTTCAGTATCCAATAATGATTGAGAATAAGAAAAAAGAAATGCATAATCAGCAGATGAGAAGGAACGAATGTTGTTATAATTCAAAGAACCATCTGGTTCTACGAGAAAAAGCGTATTGGGGATGTCATCCACGGCAAAACGAAGCAGAGAAAAACCTAAAGTACGTTTGCCATCACTAACGGGAAGGGCAAGACTGAGGTAATCGTACTTGCCGATTCCTGCAAAATATTCGGCGTGCATGAGAGAAACCACCGGGTATTCCTTCAGATGAGTCAAACCGGCTGGATTCCAATAACCTGCAGTTCCGTCATTCACAGAAGCCACCTGGGCACCCCCCATCGCCAGTCCCCTGGCACCAGCGCCGATATTTAAAAACTCATTGGAATATTTACGAAACTGAGCTGTAGCGAATTGCTGAACAGTTACAAATATGGTTAGCAGTAAAGCGGTTTTAGCATTCATCAGGATGATTTTCAGAAGCAATTCTTTATGGTAAAAGCCCTGGCCAGGTTACACACAACTCACAAATGTACGAAACGATAGGTTTGTGAAACAACTAAAGGCCAACAAAGTCAATGGGTTATAACGGTTTATGAAAGCGAATATTGCCTTCAATTGGGCGACAATTTAATCTGTTATACATTTGCGCAAATTGTTTGAAAATGAACCTGATAGGCGAATTGAAATGGCGGGGCATGGTACAGGATATTACACCCGGAACGGAGGAGCAATTGATGAAGGAGATGACCACGGGATATATTGGATTTGACCCTACCGCGGAGAGTTTGCACATCGGCAGCCTGGTGCCTATTTTGTTGTTGATTCATCTTCAAAAAGCCGGACATAAACCAGTGGCATTGGTGGGAGGCGCAACAGGTATGATTGGAGACCCAACAGGAAAAAGCGATGAAAGAAATTTGCTTAGCGCAGAAGATTTGGCGCGAAACCAGGCAGGTATTCAAAAACAACTTGAGAAATTCCTTGATTTTTCAGAAAATGTGCCTAACAGTGCAGTGCTCGTCAACAATTACGATTGGTTTAAAGATCTGAACTTCATACATTTTCTCAGGGATGTGGGAAAGCACATTACGGTGAATTACATGATGTCGAAAGACAGCGTTCGAAAGAGGATTGAAGGCGAAACGGGCATCAGCTATACAGAATTTGCTTATCAATTGATGCAAGGCTATGATTACTACTGGCTTTATGCCAATATGGGTGTGAAATTACAATGCGGGGGAAGCGATCAGTGGGGAAATATTCTTACCGGTACGGAATTGATTCGCCGCAAGGCAGGTGGAGAAGCGTTTGCATTTACTTGCCCATTGATTACCAAGGCCGATGGCGGAAAGTTTGGTAAAACGGAAAAAGGTAATATCTGGCTGGATCCTGACAAAACTTCTCCTTACCAGTTTTACCAATTCTGGCTCAATGCAGCCGATGCGGATGCTGAAAAATGGATCAGGATTTTTACTTTTCTTGAACAGGCTGAAGTGGAAAATTTAATTGTCGTCCACCAGCAGAACGCCGGTTTAAGACTCCTACAGAAAAAGCTGGCGGCCGAACTGACCATATTCGTTCATGGTAATGAAGAGTATGAAGCCGCTGTTATTACTTCCGAAAAATTATTCAGCAGTAATGACCCTGATAACTTTCAGCAATTCAATGAAGAGGAATTACTAACAGCAATGGAAGGTGTACCTCAATTCAATTTTCAAAAGAGTCGGTTAATAGAAGGGATGGATATTGTTACCTTACTTGCTGAAACAGGTATTTTTCCAAGCAAGGGAGAGGCACGTAAAACAATTATAGGTGGCGGGGTAAGTTTGAACAAAGAAAAAATTACTGACCCCGCTCAGGTCGTTTCTCCCGAGAGACTGATAGCCGGTAAATATCTTTTGGTGCAAAAAGGAAAGAAAAACTATTACCTGGTGAAAGCTGAATAATTACCTGACTTTTGAAATTTCCTTCCACATTTCTTTGGCAACAAAATCATTTCCGGTAGCGTTTAGGTGGACTCTGTCACTTGTGAGAATACCGGATTCTTTATTGGTTGGATTATTTTTCAGGTTGTATTCCAGAAACGATTTCCTCAGATCCACAAGTCCCACCTGGTGGCGGCTTGCGAGGTTTCTAATGATTTCCGAATACCGGTTGAGATCACCGTCCTGCTGATTGGAATGATCCGTTTTTTCGCCAATCGCTGCGGGTGTGCAGAGAATCAATTTTACTTTTTTTATTTTCAGTTTATTGATCACTGCATCATAAAACTTCTCAAACTTATCAGGATCTGTTCCTGTTCCATATGAAGATTTGTGCCACACATCGTTTACCCCTACATAGATTACAACGATATCAGGATTTTTTACAACCACATCAGAATCCATGCGCAGGTACAAATCATAAATTTTATTTCCACCAATTCCTGCTCCTGTTAGTTCATATTTTGATGCAAGGTTTTCGGTGACGAGCATTTTATTCAGCAAATCAATATATCCACCCGGGTTCACTCCCGCTTGCGTTATTGAATCACCAAAAAAAATCACTTTCTTTTTCTCCTGACGCTTGACATATGAAAACCCTGAAAACAACAGGAATGTTGAAAAGATAAGGCCAACAAGTACCGACATGCGGGAAACAACTGGCATATTAATCAGATAAGTTGGATGAAGGATCTGGGTTGAAAACAATGCAAGTAAGAGAATAAACGCGACACTTCAATGCCATTCAAAAAAATCTTTGGCTGGTGAGCGTCTCAATACAAAAAGTACTTAAATGCAATTCTCTAACGAAACCCGCTAAATGTTAAAAATTTATTAAGCGCATAGGTAATAGGATAACTTCCCGTCATTCAATCACCAATATTTCCTCATTCCTGTATTTAGTACTCTTTGATCTTTACTTCTTTAAAATATACCTCCATATCCATCCCGCCGTGAAGTTGCAATCCAATATATCCCTCCAATCGTCCGGGGTCATTTTTTAACAGGGCGGAAGTTTTTCCATTAACCTTTACCGTTATATCGCCGGCTTTTGCGATCACCTCCATTGTATTCCATTCATCTTTTTTGTACCAGGAATTTACCTGTTCAGGTGTAGGTTGAACCACCCATGCTCTGCCTCCGGTTTCATATAATCCACCGGCATCTTTCTCCGGATCAATTTCAGCCTGGAATCCATGTACACTAACTTCCCCATCCACCTGTTCTACCCTGAAATACAAACCACTATTCCCCTTTACTGCTTTGTAAACCACTTTGAGTTCAAAGTCTTTGTACTTCTTATCGGTAATCAAAATACCATGTCTTGGCTCTGTTTGCGGCGAAGTACCAACGATCATCCCGTCTTTTACTTCCCACTTTCCCCCTGGTTTAGCAGACCAACCATTTAGAGATTTACCATCAAATAAATTCTTCCAACCATTTTGACCATTATCGCAGCCATACATAACAATGAAAAATAATACAAGCAGTAAACGCATAATAATAGTTTTATTTTTAAGTATTGACCTGAAGTGCATCTAAACCCATCAGGAATTTTCGTTCATCTACCAAATATCCATTTCCTTTCTCGCAGAAATGTACAATCAGATTTTCAATGCTGATAGGATTGCCGTCCGTAATATCACCGAGGTTTGTGTGCCTGATCTGATGACCATCAATAATTATTACCAAACCAGATCCTATCGCTTCCATTTTATTGCCATCGGTAATTAACATGCCAGTGTCTTCTCCCAATCCTATTCCGATACAGGAAGGATTTGCTGTTACCGCCTGTGCCAGCCGGTTGAATCTCCCTCTTTTCTCAAAATGTGAATCAAAAATCACATCCCTCATAAAACCCAGACCGGTTGTCATTTTCACCTGTCCTTTAAGATGTGCCCTTGTTGCATTGCCTTCATATATCATTGAATAGCTCATGGCCATAGCGCCTGCGGAAGTGCCTGCCACAACGAATTCTTCATTTTGATACCGATCATGAATGATGCGCAGAAAAGGTGTACCGCCAAAAATGGTACTCAATCTCATCTGGTTACCGCCGCTAAACATTACGCCATCGCAGGCAGCGATTCTTTTTATATACTCTGGATTTTGCGCATCTTCTCTTGTACGAACCGGCAGTACCCCTACATGAGTACAACCTATGCGTCCAAATGCATCCAGGTAATTATTTCCAACTTCAGTTGGAATAGTTGAAGCTGTAGTTATCACTTCGATCTGCGCATTGCGACCACCTGTTTCTTCCACTATCCTGCGAAGAATGGCCAGCTCTACAAAATTAAGATTAGACCGATGGAGGTCATCCGTTTCGCCATCCATGCCTTTGTGTTCAGCTCCGCCTATTGCTATCAGTTTTCCTTTAGGAATCATTATTTCATTCAATGGGTTAAAAACAAAATTAA
>JANPJC010000116.1:0-18849 GCA_031425315.1 Chitinophagales bacterium | reverse complement strand
TACGAATTAACAGAATACAGTACCAGTTTGGAGGAGATAATGAAAGCCCTGAGCGATTGGGGACAGAAACACCGGGCAAAAATCAGGCAAAGGAAATCTTAACGAATGGTTATTTTGATTAGTGACAGTATGTTATTGATTTAAATTTTCAGCTATGCGCGAATGGTTTCAGAAATATACCGGGATATTAAGAAGCGTAAGAATTTCATACTGGATTTTTAATCTTTTTAATATCAGCAAACTTAAGGCAAATGCTGACTACTATAAAAAACATGGTATTCGTAAACCGATTTGGCAAAGTTTATCACATTCCGATATCAGATCATCATCTGATGAGATTCCCTGGATGGATAGGCCCGGCATTAGCACGGAAGAAATAAAACGGCATAAAGGTTTTTCTTCATTTTCACCTGTGACGCAGGAACAATTATTACAGTGGCCCGATAAAGGCTATCTTATTATTCCTGGTTTAATGACAGAATATGTGGATGCGATCAACAGCGAAATTGGCCATTTGCTGGCGGGAAAGAAAATCGATTTTAATTTTACCGGTCGCAAAATCATGGATGCCTGGAAGAGTAGCCCGGTGCTTAACAGGATATTCAGGCACCAAAAGATATTGAATATTCTCAATTTTATTTTTGATAAACCGGTTCAACCATTTCAGACAATAAATTTTTTAAAAGGAAGTGAACAGCAACCGCATAGTGATTCTATACACATGACAACCGAGCCGCTGGGTTATCTGGCTGCTATCTGGATTGCGCTGGAAGATATAGCAGAAGGCAGTGGTGAATTGATTTATTATCCTGGGAGTCATAGGTATCCCTATATTATGAGTGAAGATTATGATTCGGGAAATAATGCGTTTAAACTAGGCGAACAGAATTATCCTAATTACGAAGCTAAAATTGCTGGCGTGCTGGAAGCATTTAAACCTGAGCGGAAAACATTCTTGGCAAAGAAAGGTGATACATTATTCTGGCATGCAAATCTTTTACACGGTGGTGCGCCAATTGCCTCACCCGACTTGACACGCAAGAGTTTGGTGGCACATTATTTTGCTGATGGGGTATTATGTTATCATGAATTATCGCAACGGCCGGCTGTGCTGCCACAGGTGTCAGACACCTCGAAGCCCGCTCTGTGACCAATCTCTGCGAAGGTGTCTGACACCTAAGGTAAATTCACAAAAAATACAACCCAAGGTGATTTCACCCTTTACTAAATGTTTTTTTCTGTCGAACTTCCCACTCTGCCCTTTTTACTAACCGTCGTCAACCGAACATTATGCCATTCTATAAAGAAATTTCCCGCGATACTGTTGAAGGGAGAAGAACAATTGCTAACCTGCTCAAGTTGCGCGCAGCACTCCATGCGCAGGTACCGCCGAAAAACACGGAGTCAAATCTATTATTGGCCACCTGGAACATAAGGGAATTCGGCACAACAAAATACGACGGACGATCCCTGGAATCTCTTTATTATATAGCGGAAATTATTCACCGGTTCGACCTTGTTGCGGTACAGGAAGTGCGAAAGGATCTGAAAACTTTCCGTAAACTGATGTCAATCCTGGGGAGTAATTATGAATTTATTTTTACCGATGTCACTGAGGGAAGTGGCGGAAATGAAGAACGGCTTTGTTTTATCTTCGATAGCCGGAAAGTGAAATTCGGTGGATTGTCAGGGGAATTAGTACTCCCACCATTGGAAACGAAGGATCCGGAAACCGGGCAATCTGTTGTACGACCATCTAAACAATTGGCGAGAACCCCATTCATGGTAGGCTTTAAAGCAGGGTGGACCAATTTTGTTTTAACAACTGTTCATATTCTTTACGGCCAAGGCAACGCCAATGACCCGAACCGGCTATTAGAAATTGAAGAACTTGCAAAATCAATTGCAAGAAAGGCAGATAGCAGGTCCGAATGGTCGGAAAACTTTTTACTGCTCGGCGATTTCAATATTTTTTCCCGCGAAGATGCTACTATGTCAGCAATTTTAAATGCCGGGTTTACTGTACCTGCTGAACTGCAAACACTGAGTGGTTCAAATGTACAGCGGAATAAGTTTTATGATCAGATAGCCTTCCGTGTAAAACCCAGGCGATTTGAAACATCTGGCAACGCAGGTATATTTGACTTTTACGATTTTGTTTACAGATTGGAAGATGAACAGGTTTATGTGGAAGAAATGGGCGCTGCCTATCATACAAAAAGTGATGGTCAGCCGAGGATTGATAAAACTGCATATTATAAAACTTATTGGCGCACCTATAAAATGTCGGATCATTTACCGATGTGGGTTGAAATTAAAATTGATCACACCGACGCTTATCTGCAGTCCAGGATCAACCCGTAAAGGTATAATTGAGCAGAACTTTCAGCAAGCTGAAATATACATAGTGTTTGCTTGATGATCAGCAGTTATCAATATAAATTCAATATCAAAAAATAATATATTATTGGTTCCGATAAACAGGAATTTACGAAAGTGAATTATTCATTGCGCAAACTTTCGACCGGATTATTTAATGCAGATTTTACTGATTGAAAACCAACTGCTATTAACGCCACAGCAATTGAAACGATTGCAGCTGCAATAAAAATTAAAGGACCAATATGAATGCGGTAAGCAAATCCCAATAACCATTGATGCATAATCAGCCATGCAATAGGTGCTGCAATTATGAATGCAATAATGATAAGTTTAATAAAATCTGTAGCGACAAGTTTCACTATCTGCTGCACAGAAGCACCCAATACTTTTCTGATTCCAATTTCTTTTACTCTTCTGGTAGTGGATAAATGTGCGAGTCCATATAATCCTAACACACAGACAATCAGCGACAATAAAGTGGCAATAAATATTATTTTCTGCCAACGTTGCTCCTGGAAATATTGTGCAGCATTTAATTCATCAAGAAATTGATATTGGTAAACTGCGGAGGGCATCACTTTCCGATAGATATTTTGAACGGCCTGCAAGGCCCGTTGCTGTTGACTTTTGTCAAATTTGATCCAAATCCCTCCATCAGGCGTTTCACGCACATGCATCAACACAGGTTGTATAGGTTCACGTAATGAATTGAAATGAAAATCTTTTACCACACCATGAATAACTCTTTGTACAGTATCATCATATCGGTATACAGTTACTGTTTTGCCCACTGGTTGTTGAATATTAAATGCTTTTACAAATGCTTCATTTACCAATGCACCGGTTTGTATATCAGTATTATTGTGAGATGAGAGATTTCTGCCTGTCATTAATGGAATTTCCAACGCTGTTAGAAAATTTTCATCAATGTTACGGTAAACAGCTTTTAATTTTTTCTGTTCGTATTCCATATTTTCAGGATAGCCATCATTACCAAACGAAGCCGTTTTTATCGAAGGTTCTTTGGCAAATTCATTCTTCAAATAACTCATTACCTGTTTGTAGTCTCTGTCGCCACCCACAGCAGTCCTGATAATTTGATGGGGATTGTATCCAAGGTCTTTTGTTTGTACGAATTTCATTTGTGAATAGTAAACAATTGTGCCGATCAATAAACATATCGCCAGCGAATACTGGATCACTACTAAACTCCTGCCGAGGTAGTTTTTCCCTGACAACCTTTGTTTATTATACAATACTTCAGACGGTTTAAATTTTGCGAGTACAAAAGCTGGATAAAGTCCGGTAAATAAAACAATCAGCACAAAAAAAGAAATGGTGTTTAAAATTAAACCGACATCAATAATATTACTTAAACTGATTTGCTTTCCGCTAAGCGTATTAAACAAAGGCAACAATATATTTGCTGATAATAGAGCAACGAGGAAAGAGATTAAGCACAGCAATGCCGCTTCCAGCAGAAATTGTGTTATGATAGATCGGCTGCTGCCACCAGAAATTTTTCTGATACCAGTTTCTTTCGCTCTTTTTAAAGTACCGGCAATACTGATATTGATAAAATTGATGGACGCCATCAGCATAATGAAAAACGCTATACCAGCAAACATATAAGAGTACACCGGATTGCTGCCATTGATCACACCGTTTTCAGCATTTCCCGTAGTTCTCGTAAGGGGTTGAAGATGAATATCGGTCAGAGGTTGTAATCCATAACTGATCTTTGGATCCAATCCGAAATTCGTTTTACTTTTATTTAATTGTTCCTTTGCCTTCTCATTGAATATCCGGTTCATCGAAGTTACTATGTCATTCTGTTTAGCATTGGGATTTAGAACAATAAATGTTCCCAGGTATGCATTCAGCCAGTTTTCATCAACAAACGAAAGTTGAAAATAATCGAGGGTGAAAACTACATCGAACTGCAGTGATGAATGAAACGGAGGGTCTTCTACAACTGCTGAAACCCTTACAGGTTTTCCCAGTTTTTCATAAGAAGGGTCTGCGTCCATCACCAACTGTCTGCCCACCACATCTGTGTTGTTGAAAATTTTTATGGCAGTGCTACGGGTGATGACAGCAGAGCTGATATCATCTAATGCAGTATATGGATTACCATTCAGGATCTTGAAGCTGAAAACGTTGAAGAAATTTTTATCTGCAAATAAGGTCTGTACAGTCAGATTTTTTTTAGCACTTGTAATTGTACCATAAATATCCCCACCTAATATCCGTACATAATCATTAATGCCTGGAATACCAGCTTTGAATGCTGGTCCCTGTACCTGCCCCGTGCCCCCAACAGTTGTCCTCTCCGCCCCCGGGTTTTCAATTAAGGTTGTCGTAATGCGATAAAGATGAGGATTATTCGTATGGAACCTGTCAAAACTTCTTTCATCTTTCCAGTACATTATTGCAAACAACATTACCACGATGGCGGTGGCTAATCCTGCCATATTGATAGCAGAGTAAAGACTGTTTTTGCGGATATGTCGCAGTGAGGTAATGAAATGATTGTGCATATGATAAAAGTAGTTTTAAAATAATCGATTTCTGTAAATAATACGCTGTTTTAGGTAAGATGGTTTTTAAGTGATTTGAAAGGCAGATTAAGCGTTTTCTGTAAAATTTGGTTTGGTAAATCTTACCAAATGCAGGCATGCACTTTTGCACCTCAACATCGTCATATTTTGCCGACTGAGTATAATCATTTTTGCAAATGATTGCAGTCATTATCATAGCCTGATCAAAAAAGCTAGCTTACGGACCTAAACGGGATGGCATTAAACCAGTGGCATCTCATCAAAGTGTAATTGTAGGTCATGCTGCTCCGGAATTTGTTCAGAAAATGGGAGTGTGCTGCTTTAAAGGTTGAGCCAGATGAAAAAATGGCTGACCTTACATCATTTATTAATTCTTTGTAAGAGTGAGGTTGGACAGCAGGATGGGGGTTGTTTAATATCATTGAAAGATGACAAAATTCAACTTCATAGCCGAGATGATACGAACCACATCCTCCTCCGTTGCATTTCGGCACACAGGTGGATACATAGATTTATACAGAAGAAAATTCTATGTACCCAATGTGACTATGTGGCGGAAGTTCGCTGTGAGGCCGATTATGACGCGCTGATACTGCACAAATCTTCAAACTAATTAAATAAATCAAATGAAATCTATACTGGTCGCTACTGATTTTTCTTTTGCTGCAGTTAACGCCGTTAACTATGCAGCTGATATGGCAAAAGCGCTGGGAGCGGAACTTGTAATACTGCATGTTTACACTATACCTGTAGGGTTTAATGAAGCGCCGGTAATGATCAATCCGCAGGAATGGAGAAAAGATGCAGAGGTAGATATTGCGAGGCTCAAAAGCGAGCTTGGTTTACGGACGGATCATAAGGTTACCATCCACACTGAAATTGTAATGGGTATGTTTTTCCAGGAATTGAAATTGGCTTGTGAAAACAATCAACCCTATGTGGTGGTAATGGGAAGCCAGGGTACTACCAAAGCAGAAAGGATTCTGTTCGGCGGACATACTGTTTATGCGATGAAACATCTTGAATATTCATTAATCACCGTTCCACCTGATGCACAGTTTGATTCTTTCAAAAATATCGTAATGGCCTGCGACTTCGAAGATATTGCGGATGCGGTACCAGTGGAGGAACTTAAGAAACTTACCAATGATTTTAATAGCAAACTCCATATTGTAAATACTGGAAATATAGATTCATATGATCCGGCAATTGTTTCAGGAACGGCGCTATTACAAAACATGCTGGATTCATTACATCCATCATTTCATTTCATTACCTCAGAACATATTGAAGAAGGAATAATGCACTTTACTGAACAACATAAAATTGATTTGTTGATTGTATTGCCAAAACGACATACTCTTCTGGAAAGATTGATACATCGCAGTCATACCAAACAATTGGTTTTACACAGCCATGTCCCCGTTATGTCTTTGCATCAGTAAAAAATGATTTTATGATGGATGAAAAGTTTATTAAACGGTTCGATGAGATCAGCATAATAGATGTTCCTGCAGTGGGGGGTAAAAACGCGTCTTTAGGAGAAATGTTTTCGAAACTTTCTGCTAAAGGTATTCCGGTACCCGACGGTTTTGCCACTACCGCTTTTGCTTTTACTTCTTTCCTGCAGTATAACCATCTCTATGATCCGATTGCGGCATTATTGAAGAAACTCGACAGGGTAAATTATTCCAACCTCAGGGAAACGGGAGCAGCTTTACGGAAGCTGATGCTGGCTGCAGAAACTCCAATTGAAATCTCATTGGCTATAGTTCAGGCGTACAGGCAACTGGCTTCAGACGCGATTGAAGTTGCAGTTAGAAGTAGCGCAACTGCAGAAGATTTACCGGAAGCTAGTTTTGCCGGCCAGCATGAATCTTATTTGAATGTGGCCGGTCCTGATGCGATATTGCAGGCCGTTAAAAAATGCTATGCTTCATTATATACAGACAGGGCAATAAAGTATCGCGAAGACAATCATTTTGAACATGATAAAGTTGCCCTTTCTGTTGGTGTACAAAAAATGGTAAGATCTGATAAATCCTGTTCAGGAGTGGCTTTTACTTTAGAGCCGGAATCTGGTTTCAGAGATGTGGTTCATATCAGTGGTGTATGGGGACTGGGTGAAAATATTGTACAAGGGACCGTGACGCCAGATGAGTTTTTAGTTTTTAAACCAACGCTGTTACAGGGCAAAAATGCCATCATACAAAAAAAGCTTGGAGAGAAAGCCCTGACAATGATTTATGGAAAGGATGCAGACCAGCCTGTTATAAACATTGATACACCCATTTCGCAAAGAAATCAGTTTGTTTTAAGTGATGAAGAGATTACTAAGATTGCCAATTGGTGTGTAGTTATCGAAAATCACTATCAAAAGCCGATGGATATTGAGTGGGCCCGCGATGGGGTGACTAATGATTTGTTCATCATTCAGGCCCGGCCTGAAACAGTTCATTCGCGTGAAAATCCTTTGATTGTAAAAGAGTATCATATCAAAGAAAAAGGGGAAACAATTACACATGGTGAAGCAATCGGTATTAAAGTTTCCACTGCCAGGGCAAGGGTTATTCATTCCCCTGAACAATCGGCACAATTACAACCCGGTGAAATTGTCGTCACAGAACTAACAAGTCCCGATTGGGATCCTATCCTGAAAAATGCTTCAGGTATTATAACTGATAAAGGTGGCCGCACCAGTCATGCATCAATTGTGGCAAGGGAACTGGGTGTGCCTGCAATTGTTGGTTGCGGTAATGCCACCAGTACGATCAAAGACGGTGAATGGATTACAATTTCCTGTGCTGAAGGAAAAACAGGTTTTGTGTACAGGGGGAAATCGCTTTATACTGAAGAGCTGATTGATTTTACCGGTATGAAGAAACCAGCGCGTACACAGGTGATGCTGATTGCTGCCGATCCTGATCAGGCATTTAATTTATCTTTTTATCCCAATGACGGTGTTGGACTTTTGCGCATGGAATTTATCATCACACATGCTGTACAGGTTCATCCAATGGCATTGGTTAATTACGATAAGGTTAAAGATGAGAAAGTTCGAAAACGAATCGATGCGTTGACAGTAAATTATCAGGACAAGAAAAAATATTTTGTAGATAAACTTTCTGAGGGAGTAGCAACAATTGCGGCCGCTTTCTATCCTAAGCAGGTAATTGTGAGAATGAGTGATTTTAAAACGAATGAATACGCGAATCTTATTGGAGGAAAGGATTTTGAACCAGATGAAGAAAATCCAATGCTCGGTTTCAGGGGCGCTTCCAGATATTATAGTGAATTATACCGCGATGGATTTAAACTGGAATGTGAAGCCATCAAAAAAGTTCGCGACGAAATGGGGTTGACTAATATAAAAGTGATGATTCCATTTTGCCGTACCATTGACGAAGGAAAAAGAGTGATCGATGTGATGAAGGCTGCTGGCCTTGAACAGGGCGTCAATGAGCTGGAGATATATGTAATGGCTGAGATCCCTTCCAATGTATTACTTGCAGAAAAGTTTGCTGCGATTTTTGATGGATTTTCTATTGGCTCCAATGATCTTACACAATTGACGTTGGGCATTGACAGAGATTCGTCAACGATCAGCAGTTTGTTCAGCGAACAAAATGAAGCTGCAATGGAAATGGTGGCAATGGTGATTGAAAAGGCTCACAATGCCGGTGTGAAAATTGGGTTATGTGGTCAGGCTCCAAGTGACTATCCTGAATATGCCAGGTTTCTTGTCAGCCAGGGTATTGATAGCATTTCATTTAATCCTGATGCTTTAGTAAAGGGCATTGAAAATATATTACTGGCAGAAGAGTTATTGATTTCCCATTCAAAAGAAAAAACTGACTCATCAAAACAGATTGTTTGATACCAATTAAATTTGAGGAATATCCATTTAGACAGCAAAGCGAATACTGGCAGATAGTTTAGTTTTCTTGAAGATGAAAAAATCAGCCAGAAATTGTATTCACTTTCGTTTTGTTATTCACTATCGACCTGTGTTATGCAGAAAGGCCTTTTGCTTTTGATAAGCGGCGAGATACTGAAATCGATATTTAGTAGCCGGTAAGCCGGTCTAGCCTTAGGCTAGACGGGAATAAAGAAACGGTAAGAATACATTTAAACATTTAAGTGAGCTTTTCACTGTTTTTAATCTTTCCCGTTTCTTTTCGTTCTTTCCGGCTTACCGTCTACTACAAATGAATTTCAATCAGCTTCATTTTCATAAAGCATAGCCGTTCTCGCCTCAGGCGAGAGGGAGGAACGGGAATGAAGAAACGGTAAAAATGCATCCAGATTTCACGCCCATCCAGCTGATGCGGATAAAATGGATAATTCTATTAAATTTATTAAGATGTTTATCTCTTTGTCGTTTTACTCTAATGTCTGGCGGCAATGACCAATGAATTCAATGGAAAAAAATCATGTTAAGTTGATTTATCGAAATCACGGACACGATTATTTGCCGCCTTCTTCATCATACATTTTTTCATAGTATTCTTTTGC
Organism: Chitinophagales bacterium; assembly: GCA_031425315.1. Taxonomy (GTDB): domain Bacteria; phylum Bacteroidota; class Bacteroidia; order Chitinophagales; family Chitinophagaceae; genus Pollutibacter. The sequence goes on along the minus strand of JANPJC010000116.1, from coordinate 9,391 downwards.
CATTCTGTTGCTGTCGAAATTGGGTAAGATATCTTTCATGCCCTGTTTTACCATTTTTAGCCATCCTGCAGGATCATTATAATATAGTGGGATGACCGTTTTTTCTAATAAATCATATAACGAATGCGCGTCCTTCTCATCCTGGATATGCTCAGGTAATGCTGGATCACATGATGGAATAATAAAACTGTTGATTCCATCTCTGGCAAATTCAGGAAACCATCCATCAGGAATCGAAACATTCAATGCGCCATTCATTGCAGCCGACATGCCACTGGTGCCGCACGCCTCATGAGTGATACGCGGAGTGTTCAGCCACACATCTGCACCCTGCTTTAATAACTTCGATAATCTCAATTCATATCCTACTAAAATGGAACAGTTGCTAAATGCCTTGCACACATTTACAATACCATCGAAAGCAGCAATAGCATTATAATCCATTGGATATGGTTTGCCTGCCCATATAATTTGCACCGGCATGTCGGTATTTTGAACTATTCTTTTAAACCGATCCAAATCATATAATAAAAGTTCCGGTCTTTTATATCCGCCAAACCGTTTTGCAAATACAATCGTCAAACAGGTAGCATCATATATCTCACCATTTTGATCGGCTACCTCTTCAAATAATTTTAATTTGTGATGCCGCTTTCTTTTTTTCAAACTGATATCGTCATTAACTGCAAGAGCCTTATACATAAATGGATCCGACCAGTAAATGTAATTTTGTGCATTGGTGATGGCAATAATATTTTTCTCATCATTTTCAATTTCTTCTGCTGTGGCAGAAAGATAATCACTATGCAGTGATGACACAGCATTTGTTTTCCTTGATAATTTGATGGCGGTTTTTGTATGATCCAGCAAGTCGTTTTCCGTCTCGGAGATTTCCTTAATCACATTTTCGTTTAAGCCGCAAAAAAATCCAAGTTTATTTAGGAGGCTCATATGTGTTTTCTGATTGCCACCGGGTTCGGGTGTGTGATTGGTAAAAACCAATCGTTTCCGAACTTCTTCAACGCTGCCATATTTTTTATAAAGATGAAAAGCCAACGGTAATGCATGGGATTCGTTCAGGTGATAGGTGTCAGGTGTCCAATTAATCTTATCGAGTAGCATTGCTCCCGCTTCACCTAATAATATTGCGCCGGCAATTTTCGTTTCCGGATTTGAATCATACAGCTTGTGGCATATGGTACGGGCGAGGTAATCATTTTCGGGAATATCTGTTGACAATAGAAATAAAGGTGCTGTCTGGAAAACTTCAGGAGGTAAATAATACGCTGTGACGAATACGTCGTAACCTGAGATATTGATTACAATTTTGATATCGGTTTTTTGAAGGAAGCCATACATTTTTTCCTGGAAGAGGACGTCCATTGTTTGATCACCTTTTCTCACCTGGTCGTAGTAACCATACTTCCATAAAATGCCAATGGCTACGAAGTTTTGTTTCAGAGAATATGCGCTTCGGAGGTGTGATCCGGCCAGGTATCCCAATCCGCCTGCATAAATTTTTAATGGCTGATGAATGCCATACTCCATGCAGAAGTATGCTACCTTCTTTGGATAATCTCTTGAAATCGTATATGGAAAATCGAGTGTGAATGCCATAAATATATATCAGATATTATCCGGCGTACACGTTTCAGATTTTATTGCTTTTCAAATCTGCCTGTAACCGAATTTATTTTAATTCGATAAATCACATATTTTATTCTCGTACTATCGTCGGGAACAGCTTCAACTTCATGTTGATGCTGATGTATCGTACTCGATGTCATCAGTGAAAAAATCCTGCCAAACAGCATTTCTCTTGCCATATCCGCTGCTTCATGCTGCAGCTCTTCAAATTCTCCAAAAACTAAAACCGATTGCCAGTTAGCCATATTGATCATACTATCGACTTCAAAACACACTAATGGATTTTTCCGCAGAATGTCAAGTTTCATCCCCTCATTCGTTTGTCCGTAAATGTATTTACCATCATATGCATAGGTAACCGGAACTATATACGGTTGCAAACCATTACTGCAGGCCATTCTACCTAGAACCTGACTTGTCATTAAGTTTCTTATCTGGTCTGTATCTAATTTGCCCGTCATATTAATTGATTTAGATGCTTTTATAAATATAGAATGAGCGATAAACTTCTTTACTGACCATGATCATGTAGAAAATGATCATACTCAATACGAGAGAGTTTAACTTTTATTTATTTGCACTCATGGGGATGCCTGTGCACAGTCTTTGCAGCAGTGTTTAAAATTAAAAACTTGATTATGTTACATAATATTACAGCTGAAGATCCCAAAGATCCAAAAGAGGTACCGCAAATAAATCCGGAGGAAGTTCCGTCGCCTGAGCCTTCGCCGGAAATATTGCCACCCCATGAACCATCAGATCCTGATATTCCAATGGAAGATCCGGATATAATTCCCGATGAAGCACCATTTGAACCACCGCCCATGGAAGTTCCACCAATAACAGGGACCTATTGAGTATGAAAAATATGATGTCCGCGAACGATGCCACACGCGCTGTTGATTTTAAAGTATTGCAAATTTCATGTGATGATATTGTGGAGAATGGTGCGCTGCCAACAAAATTTTCCGGAGACGGGGAAAATATCAATCCTTCTTTTTCTGTACAGCATATTCCACAGGAAGCTAAATCTTTGGTCTTAGTGATGCTGGATGAAAATGAAAAAGTTTATTGGGTGATCTGGAATATTCCAGTCACACACCACATCCGGGAAAACGAAACGCATGGAATAATCGGTGTAAATAGCTTTGGACATCAGCATTATGATGGCCCACTAAATGAGTTGAGTGGTCTTTCCTATACAGTGAAAGTGTACGCGTTAAAAAGTGTTTTAAACATTACTTCGGGAATTTCACTTCCGGAGCTGGAAAGGTTCATGAGCGATGAAATAATTGCATTTGGCAGCTTTGATTTCAAGAATTAAAAAGCAGTCGGCTATTTCCGCAAATATTTCAATTTTATTTTCAACCAATGCGTGAATGGGTGAATGGACGAAATAAACTCCATCAAGCGACATGCTATGGAAAAATCAATTTGCCGTTCGGGCATTGAGGATGGGAATCAAATGTGCATATGTTAATGATGATCTCTCTGGATCCGTGTGCGATTGCTGGTATTGATTATTTCAACTTTGGTTTATGAGAGCCCTGCTGCTGGTATTGCTTTTCATTGTGGCGATTTCGGCATTGCCGTGCGGTTTTATGCTTGTTCTGGAACCCGACGGATCAATACTGCAATTACCTCAGGAGTTGCTTAACCCTACTCCGTTTGAATCTTTTTTAATTCCAGGGATATTTTTATCGCTTTTTGTCGGCGGGATTAACCTTATCGCATTTGTGTTGTGCCTGTTGAAGAAACCTTTACGGTATCGATGGGCTATGGCCGCAGGCACCGTACTTATACTATGGATTGTCGCACAGTTCTTTTTAATATCAGGATTTATCTGGCTTCAGTTTGTTTACCTCGGGATGGGTGTATTGATTGTATTAACTGCTTATCAACTAAGGGGAAAATGGGCGGTGTGAATTAAGATTAATCCCGTCGCAATAATGTGTTCAGCGCCTTCCATTCTTTGATATGATCGCTTATAATCTTCAGGATAGCAACGAAAGGAATGAAGAGGATCATGCCAGATACTCCCCAGATAATACCACCTGCAATAATCGCCAGTAACATTGCCATTGTACTCACCTGTAATTGCTCTCCTACAACTTTCGGAAAAATAACATTCGCTTCAAGGTATTGAACAATCAGGAATAATAGAATAACAGCAGCTGGATAAAGCAAATTGCCTGTTTGTAGCCAAACCACAGATATTGGAAGCATGGCACTCACAACAATGCCAACATATGGGATGATTGTCATTATTGCGCACAGCATTCCAAAAAGAATATAGTGATCTACGCCCAAAAAGTATAATCCTGCACTATTTAGTATTCCCACGATCAGGTATACCAGTACCATTCCTTTGATATAATTGAAGTAGGTGTGAATGGTTTCTTTTAAGATGGCGTCTATATCTTTTTCATATTGTACCGGCATCACAATTTTCAGATAACGTACAAAAATATGTCGGTGGTAAAGAAAAAGCGCAGTAAATACAGGCGTTAAAAAAAGAATGAATAAAGTATTTGCAGTGGTTTGTAATGTAGATGATAACACCGATCCTATGTGCCCCAAAACCTTTTCGCTGTTTTGCTCAAAACTAAGATTAATACCTGCTTTTGTTGCTGACCATTGTTGTAGTGCTGATAACTCATCACCTACTTTTGCAAACAACGCTGGCGCGTCTTCACTGAAAATATTGATTTGCCAGATTAACAAGGCTAACAGTGCGCCAAATAAAAGAGCCACTAACAGAATACAGGCTGTAATAGCAACAGTTTTTGGCCATTTTCTTTTTTCAAGCCATATGCAAACTGGATATAAAATTATTGCTATCAGAAGGCCCATAAATAATGGAATGAACAATGTTTTGCCGGCATAAAGAAGAACGGAGCCGAACAAGGCTATCTGAAGATAAACCAGTACTTTATTGGAATGGGAAGTTTGAATAGTTTAATATTTTATGACAGAAAGATCTTCAAATAATATTATGAATTTCATGATTTGAAAAGCATAATACCTAATTAAAATCATCTTCGGGCACAGTTGCGAATAAGTTACTATTGGTGTGCAGTGATAATCACAAAGAGTCTTCATTAATTATATTCATCAGGCCTCCGATTTGAGAAACCATCCGAGAAACAGCATACTGCAGTTCGGGAATCAGATTTTGGAGTAAAAAAAATTCCGCCTGCATTCAACCGAAGATTTTCGGTTGGATACAGACGGACGGTCATTGTCATAGGGTTTGGATGTTTACGGGCCTTTTATTGGATACGGATTACTACACACTAACGAATCAAGGATCAAACGGTTAACAAGGTTAGGGTCGGTGTCAATAAACTTCAGATAAACTCATTTCGGCTACCGGATTAATCATTTTCAAAGGATTTAAGCACAGGCTCGGTTTGGATTCAAGGGTTAACAAAACAGGTTTTTCATAAGGCTACGGATTATACATTCGAACGGTCGGAGATCAAGTGGTTACTGTAAATTTTAAGTCAGATTTTTCGTGATGTACTTCGATTGTAGTTTTTCAGATACGGATTAAAAACGGCTTTCAAAAGGGTGTTAGTTAAGGATACGACCTGGTAAGGGATTTGGGTTTTTCTTTTAAATGGTTTTTCAAAGGTTGCAAAGCCTTGTAGCAAACAGCAGCTGTTAAGGTGGTGGTTTCAGAGATTCACTGCTGTTTTTTACAAAGCTGGATTTTTCAAAGGGATTGGATTCTCAAGGGTTTTTAAAAATCAGGGTCAATTGAGATACAGTCCAACAACATAGTCTGCACTCTTTAAAGCGGGCTTCATCTTTTCTAAAAAATATTTACCACCAAGGAATGAAAAACATTCACCTGTTTGTATATCTGTTTCATGTGTCATCATTATGACTTCACTTGAAGGTGTACCTGTTTCAATCGGTATCGGAATTGGTAACCGGCTCATTTTCTTCGAAGTCGCGCTGGCCAGTTGCGCATTTAATTTTATAAATCTGAATTTTTGCACTGCAACCTGCAGTTGGTTGTCGTTAAAAATTCTCACCACGTTTTCAGCTTCCCCAAGCAAACGGAGATAGTTTTCAAAATTTCTAACTATTTCCAGCAGAATAATTTTCGGTGATTGATTTTTCATTTTCGCTTGATTTACATGACAAAGTAACGCCCGTTTCAATCACTGAAAAATAGAATAACATACTAATTCATTGTCAATTTCTGTTTTTCAAATTTGTAGTTTTAGTACTACAGTCTTGCAGTAACTGTTGACTGCCTGCAGAGAAATTATGTAGCCTGTAAATACCCGAAGAAATATAACTCGCGCCGTTTTATCAGTATCATTCTTTCAAACTCGCTGATCAGCAGCTGTATAGGCTGGCGTACAGTGCCTTTTTTGGCGATTTTCTTGTGAAGCGTGTTATCAAAATCAATCAAAGATTGATCAAATAACATCATCAATCTTTTGTTTCAGGTGCGGAGGTTCTTTACATAGTAAACTGTCTGCAGTAAAATCCGCTAACTAACAAACTAAATGATTTTGAATTCAATGGCATACCGTGTGAGCTCGGCATTGGACCGCATTTTCATTTTAGATAATATCCTTGCGCGGTAAGTACTTACTGTAGAAATACTGAGTGTAAGTTGGTCTGAAATATCGGAAACAGATTTGCCGGCGGCCAGCAATTGAAAAACATCAAATTCTCTATGCGAGAGCTGTTCGTGAGATGGCCGTTGGTCTGCATTTTGATCAAGTTCGCTGAATAATTTATCAGCGATTGTACTTGAAATATATTTGCGGCCCTGCATGATGCGGTTTACTGCTTTTACAAGTTCCTCAGGTGCCGTGTCTTTGCTCAAATAACCTGCAGCGCCAGCCTTTAGAGCCCGGATGGCATATTGTTCTTCGGGATGCATGCTTAATATCAATACCGGCGTTTTGGGAAAATATTGTTTCATATGATGAACCACATCCAGACCGCTGCGGCCAGGCATAGAGAGGTCTGAAATCACAACATCGTATTTGCCGGATAATGTTAGCTTAATTGCCGTTTCAGCATCCGGTGCTTCATCAATAGTGGCAGAAGGAAACTCTTCAAGTAAAATTTGTTTTAATCCCTTTCGGATTACGGCGTGATCGTCTGTAATTAGAATCTGCATGCAATCATTTTGATTCGGACTATAAAGGAATTTCAATTTGTATAAAAGTTCCTTTCCCAGGCTCACTTTTCATTGTGTATTTCCCTGATAAAATAAATACTCTTTCTTTTATTCCTAACAGTCCGAGCGTTTTTTTTGATTTAACTTCCTCTTCATTCATACCTACTCCGTCATCATTAATCTGCAGAATAATATTGTCATCTGTTTTAGTTAACCTGCTGATGATAGAGTGGGCCTTCGCGTGTTTGACGGCGTTATTCAGTGCTTCCTGAAAGATACGGAAAAGGCCTGTTGATTTTTCTATTGAAATTTCAGTGTCATTGCAATCAGAATGAAATTTTACGGGAATACCATAACGGGTTTCTGTTTCATGACTATGCCATTCCAATGCAGCTACCAGTCCAAGATCGTCGAGCATGCTGGGACGCAGATCTGAAGAAATTCTTCTCACCGACTTCACCGCTTCATCAATGAGTTTAATCATATCCGTTAACTTATTGTATATCGTCTTGTCGCCCACACCAATTTTTTTGTTAAGCCATGAAGCATCCATTTTAAGTCCCGTTAACTGCTGACCCAATTCATCGTGAATATCTCTTGCAATCTGAATTCTTTCTTCTTCCCGGATGTGTTGTAAATGATTGGATAGCTGGTGCAATGCTATGTTGGCTTCTTTCAGTTCCGTCTCCGCTTTTCTTCTGTCAGAAACATCCCTGAAATTGGAAACAATTCCTTTTACCCCTTCGTTATGAAGCATATTTGTTACAACTCCTTCAATGGAGATATAATCACCTGATGTCGTTAGCTTCCTGAATTCAACAGGGACAGGTTTACCGGGATTTTTATATACTTCCTGCTGCACCTGATATAGTTTTTCCCGATCTTCTGGATGTATTTTGTCCCGAAAATCTTCCTGCATTTCACCGGTATCATTCAATCCCAATATCTTTTTTGCCGCCGGGCTCGCATAGAGCAAAGACATACTCATGTCTCTGATAACAATGGCATCCGCGTTATGCTCGATCAATGCTCTGAAACGCAGCTCACTTTTTTTCAGGTCTGCTTCGGCCTGTTCTTTTTCAAGTATTACCTTCTTTTTCTGCAGCGCCCGCTCAATGGCAGCAGGGAGCCGTTGCAGGTTATCTTTCAGAACATAATCGTCAGCCCCTTTGTGTAAAATATCAACTGCAAACTCTTCTGAAACCGCTCCGGTAACTAATATGAAAGGCGTTTTTTCATTAACTGATTTTGAAAATTCAAGTGCCGCCATGCTATTAAATTTGGGCACTGAATTGTCAGCGAGAATGATATCGTATTGATGGGCCCGTACTGATTCTTCAAAAGTTTGCCTGTCACTAACCACTGTTTGATCATAGTTTACACCCGCACGCTTTAAGACTCTGACAATCAATTCAACATCGGTGTCATCATCTTCTAGCATCAGTATTTTTAGATGTTGCGACATGTTGATTCATTTTTTCAGCAATGAAATTTGATTCAATTGCAACCAGTAACTTCCAAGCTCGGCAACGGCCTGTGAATATTCTTCGAAGTTAACCGGCTTTACAACATAACTGTTAACGCCGTATTCATATCCTGTAGTAATATCTTTTTCCATTCTTGATGATGTAAGTATGACTACGGGTATACTCTTAGTTTGTTCGTTTGATTTAATTTGTTTTAATATATCAAGTCCGTTGATCTTCGGAAGCTGAAGATCAAGTATGATCAACCTCAAATGCAAAGCATTCATCTGTCCCTCATATTTCCCTTTTGCAAATATATAGTCAATGGCGTCCTGGGAATCTTCCAAATGAAGAAGCCTTCCGCCAAGATTGTTTTTCTTTAAACTCCTGATCGTAAGCTCTGCTTCGTAAACATTGTCTTCAACTAATAACACATCAGCGGTGTACACAATTATATATTTGATTAAGTGGCTGGTAATGTAAAATAAAATACTGAACCTTTTCCTGTCTCTCCTTCAGCCCATATCCTGCCTCCATGTTTATTGATAATACGTTGAACTATTGCCAGGCCAACCCCCGTTCCTTCAAATTCAGTACTCTTATGCAGGCGCTGAAAAACGCCGAATAATTTATTCGCATATTGTTCATCAAAACCTGCGCCATTATCTTTTATGCTATACAGAATTTCCTTATTTCTCAATTCCGATGTGATAGTAATTTCAGGGGCACTTTTTTGAGAAGAATATTTAAATGCATTTCCAATTAAATTACTCCACACCTGTTTCATAAAAACCGGATCACAATAAGCCGGTAGAATATTAATACAATGTAATGTATATTTCGGAGGGTATAATTCTTTTACATCTTCGACCAAAGAATTTACAATACCATCCATGTCGGTCAAAACAGGAATAATCTCCTGCTTGCCTAATCTTGACAATTTAAGCAGATCATCGATAAGTTGTCCCATTTTCCTCGCATTTCCCTTAATAACATTTAACAGCCTGTTTGCCTCTTCATCAAGTTGTTCTGCACGATCTTCTATCAGCATGTTCGCAAATCCATCAATAATTCTCAACGGCGCACGCAAATCGTGAGATACCGAATAAGTAAATGCTTCAAGCTC
>JANPJC010000115.1:0-16333 GCA_031425315.1 Chitinophagales bacterium | reverse complement strand
ATAATTAAAATCAACTACAATGAAGCGCGAAACCAAAATTGTTGAATACAACTTAATCGCCAGCGAATTTAACTGGGAAATTAAACCTGGAAAAGACATAACCGCATGGGGATTTAATAACCAGGTACCTGGTCCAGTCCTGAGTGCAAAAAAGGGTGATACTCTTGTTGTAAGGGTTCAAAATAATTTACCTGAGGCAACAATAGTTCATTGGCATGGCGTCAGGATTCCGGCAACCATGGATGGTACTGGCGAAGTGCAGCAACCCATTTTACCCGACGAAAGTTTTGAATATCGTTTTATAGTGCCAGATGCCGGAACATTCTGGTATCATTCGCACCAGAACGAAACTGTACAGATGGAAAAGGGAATGTATGGCGCTATTGTAGTTGAAGATGATACCGACCCGGTAGTTGACAAGGAGAGAGTACTTGTGATGGATGATATGAAATTAAATTCCCACAACGAATTTATGCAACACGGACCTGTTGGCCGATGGATTGAAAGGCACGACGGAAGAGAAGGTAGCACCAACCTTATTAATGGAAAAGAAGCCTTAACGCTATACATGCATGCAGGACAAACCGAAAGATGGAGATTTGTAAATGCTGCAAGTGCAAGGTATTTTAAGTTAAGCCTTGATGGTAAACCCTTTAAAATAATTGCCACCGACGGCGGCTTGCTGGAATATGCCAGGACAGAAACAGAATTATTAATAACCCCTGGCGAACGATTTGATGTTGTGGTTGGCCCTTTTGAAGAAGGGGAAGAATTTTCAATAAGCTCATTGCCTTATAACCGGGTTACCATGCTAAAGGCCAAACAGCAAAAGTATGCCACGGTAATTGTAATGGAAAACAGAGAAACTATTGCCGCCTTACCGAAAAAACTTAGCGTCATAAAATCATTGGCGCCACGGGATGCTGAAGTTAACCGGGAGGTGAAATTATCGGTTGACCCCAGCTTAAAACATATCATTGATTTCAGGGTCAATAAAAAAATGCATGGTATGGATAAACCAGTGATGGTAGGCGAGCTGCAGATATGGGAAGTATCAAACAGCAGTTTAATGGATCACCCGTTTCATTTACATGGCTTCTTTTTCCAGGTGCTGGAAGAAAATGGAAAAGCGCCCGAATACAAAGCCTGGAAAGATACCTATAATTTAAAACCAAGGAGTACAATTAAAATTGCCTGGATGCCCGATAACCGCCCTGGTTTGTGGATGTATCACTGTCATATTATAGAACATCATGCTGCCGGTATGATGGCCAACTTTGAAGTAACAGATCGGTTGAATGTTGTTAGGGAAAAACAGGAATTATTTCATGACTGTAAGTAATAATGATATTAATCATTCACTAATTTAAATATCTGCTACCTGTTTCCATTTCTCAACACAAAAGCGTTCTGGCTGACTGTAATTCTACAGCTTTTCAATCATATTCACATTTCCTTTTGATATTGATCCGCCCGTTTTTTGAATGCATTGACATTTTTCTATAATTTCGGCAGAATGTTTCGTTTCAACCCCTCATATTCGATATCGCATAAAGCGATAATGGTTATGCTGTATCTGCAGTTTTTTGCAGTACAGTGGGCATTGAAATATACTTTCTCTCCTAAAACTGTTTCACATCAAAATGTATCTGTAAGCGGTTCTGAAAAAAATATTCTGTCTGATGACAATGAAAATTCTTCAGGCGAATATTCTAAACTCCGGCTGAACAAAAGATATTTTCCAGAATCAAGTTTTATTAATTTTCACTCATTCGTTCCGGCGCCACTGCATTATATTGAAGTCGACCGTAATCAATTTTACCCGACTTCATATTTCTGTTCAGATACAGCCGACGACCGACATGAACGGGGGCCACCACAACGCGCTTAGATTACTTTTTCTTCACCATGATTTTTAGTTGAAGTTGTTATAAACGATTCAACTATCCATCAATTTTTTACGCGTTGAAAATATCCGATCAGCATGCTTTCCAGATATTTAATGCATACTATTTATGTATGGTGTTTTCTGTTAGCGGCAGTTGCCGCTAATGCCCAGCAATCATTGCCCATAAAATCACTGCTCGAAAGGGTAAAAGCTTTTGCGCCTTCGCTCGCTGCCGACTCTGCTGCAGTGGCTATTGTTAAGGCCCGTGAAGCTACTGCGAGACTGAACAGAATGCCTTCACTTAAAATGAATTTTCAGCTGCACATGGGCACCAATAATAATATGCCCGGAGGTTATTTTACTTATGGTATTGTACCCGGCAATTCAAGAGTGAGGAACGAAGGGAATTCGAGCTCAGTAATGGGTGATCTGGGCATTATTGCATTCGACTGGCCGTTTTATAATTTCGGCGGATACCAGGCCGAACAACAGGTGGCACATTCGGATGTTGAAGTGGAACAGGCGAGGTATGTACAAAACCGCTACGATATTCAGGCATATACCATACACGGCTACCTGCAGTTACTCCGCTTGCAATATCTTCTCAACATTCAATCGAGAAATATTGAGAGAAATAGCCAGATTCGAAGATCTATACAGGCACTGGCCACCAGTGGTATTATCGCCGGCGTTGACACCAGTATTGCAGAAGCAGAACTCAGTAAATCACGGTTGGATTATCTTGAATTAACGAGCCAGGTGAAACAGGTACAGATAAAACTTTCTGTAATCAGCGGATTGGAAGCCGACAACATTATTCCCGACAGCATTTTTATAGAACAGCTGGAAGGATTTTACCTGATGCAGGCATCGCAGGTGAGTGACAGTATCACACATCCCACTGTTGAATTATATAAAACTATTTATCGAAATAGTATCGACAGGGAAACAATGGTGAAAAAAAGTTATCGTCCTGCAGTTGGCGTGCAGTCTGCGATATGGGGAAGGGGATCAAGTGTAAGCGCGGCCGATGAATTCAGACCGCTTTATACGGGAATTGGTTTTGAGCGCGGAAATTACCTTATTGGTGTTGGCATATCGTACAATTTATTTGATGAAAAGAGAAAACGATATGAACTGAATACGCAAAAAGCTATTACAGCTCATACTGAAAAACAAATTGCGGAACAGGAAAATATTGTAGCGCTGAATATCAGGCAGTCGAATGCCGAATTAAAAATTGCGCGCGACAGACTCGCTGAAATTCCACATCAGTTGGATGCGGCTGAAGCGGCTTATCGCCAAAAATTTGCTTTGTACAGGAACGGGCTTACAAATATCGTTGACCTGAATGCAGCAGTATACATGTTATATCGCGCAGAAACCGATCAGATCAATGTTGACTACGGATACTGGATGGCAATTCTTCAAAAGTTGATCAATGAAAACAGGTTGGATGCACTTTTCAACACTCTAAACTAAAAACGAATGAATGCTATTTCACTGGCATTAAAACGACCTGTAACGATAATAGTCATTACCGTGAGCCTCCTGGTTTTTTCGGTGGTTACTGCGCTGAAAATCCCGGTGGATATTTTCCCTCGATTGAACCTGCCGACTATCTATGTTATCGAATCATACGGAGGAATGTCGGCGCAGCAGATGGAAGGATTTTTTTCCACCCGTTTGCAGGATCAGTTTCTATACGTTAATGGCGTAAAAAATATCACTGCAAAAAACATCCAGGGGCTCACCATGCTGCGATTGGATTTTTATGAGAATACTGATATGGCGGAAGCGTCAGCGCAGGTGGCGTTACAGGTGAACAGGGCTATGAAATTTTTTCCGCCCGGCGCATTACCTCCGCAGGTGGTTCGTTTTGATGCATCATCACTTCCCGTGGGACAGTTGGTGATTTCTGGTAAATCAAAAAGCCTGAAAGAAATTTATGATCTCGCTGCGACAAGAATACGGCCCGCATTTGCCGCAGTGCCTGGTCTTACCGCACCGCCACCATTCGGCGCCAACTCGAGAGCCATTACAATCAATGTGGATCCTTCGAGGCTAAGAAGTTATAATCTTACACCAGATGATGTGGTGACTGCTCTGGCTCAATTTAATGTGATGAGTCCCTCCGGAAATATCAGGCTGGATAAAACGATGTATGTCACTACCATCAATACATTGATAAAAGAAGTGGAGGCTTTCGGTGATATTCCGATTGAATCAAAAAATGGTGTGCCGGTTCTTATAAAAGATGTTGCCCGCGTAGCCGATGCAGCAGATATAACTGTTGATTATGCACTCATCAATGGTAAACGATCCATTTATATTCCTGTGGTAAAAACGGCAGATGCATCAACCTGGGAAGTAGTGAAATTGCTCAAACAACGATTGCCCGAAATGCAGAGTTTGTTACCCGAGGGCGTTGACCTTTCTTATGAGTTTGATCAGTCGGTATTTGTGGTGAACGCAGTGGAAAGCCTTATCACAGAAGGTTTACTGGGCGCCCTGTTCGCCGGCCTGATGGTATTGTTGTTTTTACGTGATCTGCGCAGCAGCCTGATTGTTGTGATCACCATTCCTGTCTCGATTTTGACAGGTGTTTTGCTGATGAGTTTCTTCGGGCAGACCATCAATATTATGACACTGAGTGGTCTTGCGCTTGCTATTGGGATATTGGTAGACCAGGCCACTGTAGCGATTGAAAATATTCACCAGCACCTGGAGATGGGCAAAGAAAAGCGTTTAGCCGTTTACGATGGTGTTAAAGAAGTGTCATTTCCACTGCTACTGATCCTTCTTTGTATACTGGCAGTTTTTGCGCCATCGTTCATGATGAGTGGAGTACCGAGGGCAATGTTCCTACCGCTGTCATTGTCCATTGGTCTTACCATGATTGTTTCCTATTTCGCTGCACTAACCCTTGTGCCTGTATTATCCAACTGGATGATTTCCGAGAAAAGGTATCAGTATAAACATGGCGCAGTTCATGCACATGCTGGACAGGTGCTGGATCCAGCCGAATTGAAACAGGTGGAACATCATCTGAAATCAGAACAGGAAGATCCCTCACACAATGATTTTTTTGAAAAAGTAAAATTGCGTTTCATTCGGTTATTGGAGAAACATCAGAAATGGAAATATTGGCTGGTCCCACTATATCTTGTTATTGTTTCAGGCTTAGCTGCTGCTGCGTTTATGACGATTGGAAAAGACATGATGCCAAAAATCAACAACGGGCAATTCCAGATCAGAATAAAAGAGCCTGATGGCACCAGGCTGGAACGTACAGAAGAAAAAGTGAGACAGGTATTGCAGGTAATCGATACTACGGTCAATCACAATGTAGCCATTAGTTCTGCTTATGTGGGACTGATTCCAAGCAGTTATGGTACAAGTAATTTATACATTTTTAATACGGGCACACATGAAGCCGTTGTACAGGTTAACCTTAACAGAGAGTTTAAGGTGAACATGGATGATTTAAAAGAAACGCTGAGAAATAACATTAGAGCCCGTTTCCCCGACTTGCGTCTAAGCTTTGAACCGATTGATCTGACTGAAAAAATTATGAGCCAGGGTGCATCGACTCCAATTGAAATTCGTGTGGCCGGAAAAGATATGGATGAGATTGCGGGCTATGCGCGGAAGATGGTGTCTAAGTTGAAAACAATTTCTTTTCTGCGTGATGTACAGATAGCACAGCCGTTGGAATTTCCAGTTGTTTCTATCAGCATCGACAGGATCAAGGCTGCACAATTGGGATTGAATGTGCAGGATATTGCGCGGTCAGTTACTGCCAGTACATCTTCCAGCCGTTTCACTGAAAAGAATCAATGGCTGGATGAAGAGAAAGCATATACCTACCAGGTGCAGGTTCAAATTCCTGAGTATGTAATGAATACGATGGATGAGCTTCGTGAAATCCCGCTCATCAAAGGACGTGTAAGTCCTGTGTTGGGAGAGATTGCTACATTTAGTGTGAAGCATGTTCCTGGTGAATTTGATCGCACTGGTCCGCGCAGATTTTTAACTGTGAGTGCGAATATTCATCATAAAGATCTTGGTGCAGCCACAGATGCAGTTGAAAAAGCGATGAGTGAAATGGAAAAGCCCCCACGGGGTATGCTGACGGAAATCAAGGGAATGTCGGGGCTGCTAGTCGAAACTTTCGAAAGTTTGCAAACAGGATTAATGTTCGCGGTGCTGGTGATGTTTCTATTGCTCGCTGCTAATTATCAATCTGTAAAACTCGCCCTCACAGTATTATCGACTGTTCCTGCTGTAATAGCCGGTTCGTTATTGTTGTTGCTGGTAACCGGTTCAACACTTAATCTGCAATCGTACATGGGGATGATTATGTCAACAGGTGTATCTGTGGCAAATGCAATATTAATAGTTACGAATGCAGAAAGTCTGCGATGGCATTACAGAAACGCATCAAAGGCTGCAGTCATCAGTGCATCGATAAGGTTGCGTCCGATACTCATGACAACCTTTGCAATGATAGCAGGAATGGTACCAATGGCAATGGGTATGGGCGAAGCGGGCGAACAATCCGCACCACTTGGACGTGCTGTTATCGGGGGACTGGCAGCCTCAACAATATCTGCGTTGTTTATTTTGCCACATGTATTTGCATGGGCACAACAAAAAGCAGGTTTTAAATCTCCTTCGTTGATGCCTGCGGGTTATGATGATGAAACTATATAATTTGTTGAAACAGTAATAAATAATTGAACCATGCAACATTCTGTAAAATTTCTGATTGCCATCACGTTGCTGTTAACGGCCTGTAGCGAACAACACAAACCTGTAGATATGAATGCAGGTAAAAGTGGAGAACGTAGTATTTACGAAACCGGTGAAGTCATTGAAAGTCCGCTGGCGGGTTATGTTAAATTGCCCGGACAGTTGAAACCTTTTGAAGAAGTAAATATTTATGGAAAGGTAAACGGCTTTGTTAATGAAGTTCTCACTGATAGAGGCTCTTCAGTTCGAAAAGGCCAGGTGCTGGTGACGTTGGATGCTCCTGAACTTCGTTCGCAATTGCAATCGGCTGTGTCGAAATTTGTACAGGCGCAGGAAAATGCTGCCGCCAGCAAGGAAAAATTTCGCAGGCTGAGTGAGGCGGCAAAGGAGGAGGGAGCGGTAGCGCCATTGGATCTGGATATTTCGAAGTCGAGGATGAAAGCCGATGAAGCGATTGTAATGTCGGAAAAATCTAACGTGGAGTCAATGACTAATATTGAAAACTACCTGACTATCACGGCGCCATTTAATGGAGTGATTGTACAGCGTAATATTTCTGCCGGGGCGCTGGTTGGACCCGGCAGTAAAACGAACGATCTTCCAATGCTGGTGTTGCAATATCTGGAGAAGTTGCGGCTGGAAGTATATATTCCTGAAGCTTATGTTGATAAAGTGGATCTGAAAAGTCCGGTTCGATTTGTATTCAATACCAATCCTGGAAAGGTTTATAGTGCCAAAATCAGCCGTTCTGCCAAAACACTTACGCAGATGCGTTCGGAGGCGATTGAAATTGACATCGATAATAAAGACGTGGAATTAAAGCCCGGTATGTATGCAGAAGTGAGAGTGCCTTTGCTATCGGAATCGAAATCATTGTCAATACCTGATAATGCAATTGTCAGGTCTACAGAACGGCAATATGTTATTGCTATCAGGAATGGTAAAGCAGTTTTTGTGAATGTGATGGAAGGGCTGAAAGCAAATGATTCAACAGAAGTTTTTGGTGAACTGAAGGGCGGAGATGAAATTTTGTTGAATGCTACTGATGAGATTAAAGAGGGAACGGTGATCAGACAGTAGGTAGACAGTAGACAGTAGACGGTAGAGAACAGCCAGTGCAGGTGAGCAGTAAGTAGTAAGCAGTGAGCAGTGAGCAGTGAGCAGGGAACAGCCGATGCAATAGTAGGTAGACGGTAGACAGTAGATGGTAGAGAACAGCCAATACAAGTGAGCAGTAAGCAGTAAGCAGTGAACAGCCAATTCAACAGTAGGTAGACAGTAGACGGTAGAGAATAGCCAATACAATAATAAATAGACTATAGATATGTAGAATGTAGATAAAAAGTAAATTCTCTCTTGCGGATTTTTTTTGGCCACAGAGGCAAGCGGAGGTTTTGAGTTGAACTGAGAGATGATACGTTGGCTGTTTCTCCGCTTACCTCAACACCCCCGCTCAACTCCGTGGGCAGAAAAAGTTTTTAAATTTTGAATTTACCGGTAGAGATTGATGTTAAACCTGCACCTCTGACCATTTTGGACACAGAGTGCCACAAAGGAACAATGGACACAAAGGAACAGCCAATACAACAGTAGGTAGATAGTAGACAGTAGACGGTAGAGAACGGCCAATACAGTTATACGTTTTACGTTTTACGTTAATACAAAAAGACATTTTCAAGCAGAAACTTAATACCTCAACCTATCACTTACAACCTGTATTGGCTGTTCAACCAGTAACGGTTGTTTGACCCGCAACCAGCAACGGCTGTTAATTTCCCACTTCCCATTTCCCACTTCCCACTTCAAAATCTTATCTTCGTTTGTCGGTCTGAGGCCTATATTAAAATGAGATTAGAAATCAACGGGTATACATGAGTGTGAGTAATAGTAAAAATAAAATTCTGCTGATTGAAGATGAGACCAATGTGGTTTCCTTTATACGCAAAGGACTTACAGAAGAAGGCTTTGAGGTCGAAGTATCACTGACCGGTGAAGAAGGATTGCAGAATGGCCGACAGGCTGGCGCAAAACAAAGGCACACCTTTTAATCCTGATAAAGAATTCTGGGGCCAGGGTCTTGTACAGATCATTACTCCGCTGGTGAATGGGTTTCCCTGTACAGGTGCGCTTGCCCGCACGGCAACCAGTATCAAAGCTGGCGCTATGACACCATTGGCGGGATATTTTAAGGGAGGATTGAAACTTTTATTAGCATTTTATGTGGCCCCTTATCTTGAACTGATTCCTATGGCCTGTATCGGTGGTATATTAGTTTGGGTGGCCAGTAATATGATTAAGCCCTCTGAAATCAAGGAGGTTAAATCCCACGGTAAATTCGAATTTTCGATGATGTTGTATACTGCGGTGATGGTACCGATGACAGATTTCTTAACCGGTGTGTTATCAGCGATGGTAATTTATTTTGTGGTGCAGAAATTTTTTGTAAGGAAGAAGAAAATTGTAGCGATGTCGCATACATGAGTTAGTGCTTCGCACTTGGAAGGCGTCTTTTGCCGGGAAGGCGGGGGGACGGGAAGAAATACAATTTTTTTAAATATGCTATTGCTACTTCCAAAGCGAAGCGTCTTTCAAAAATTTCTTTACCGTAATTTATAAGAGCGCTGCGCGCTTGTAAGGCTTCTTTTGCCGGGGAGGCGGGGGGACGGGAAGAAATGCAATTTTTTTAAGTTTACTATTGCTACTTCCAAAGCGAAGCGTCTTTCAAAAACTTCTTTCCCGCCTCCCCGTCTCACCGGCAAAAAAGCAAAGCGCCAGCGAGCAATTAATCCCCCCATTCACCCATTACATCACACACAAATAACAGGTCATCTGAATCTGCTTTCTATTTCAATAACCGGCATCTAATTTCATCCTGTAATAAAAAATTAAAGCGATGAAAATTAAATACCCACACGTGATCGAAAATTGTATCGGAGAAAAAATTATTTTCAAATCATTGCAAAAGGAAGCCGATGGCGACAGGCTGATTGTCGAAAATTTTGTAACGCCTGGTACAGGTCCTGTGATGCACACACATTACCTGCAGGATGAAGTGCTAACTGTGCTGGAAGGCCGAATTGGTTACCAGGTTATGGGTCAGCCTGCAAAGTATGCAGATGCCGGCGAAACGGTGGCATTTACCAAAGGCACACCGCATCGTTTCTGGAATGCCGGTGAAGAAATTCTTCATTGTAAGGGTTATATCAAACCAGCCAATACCATTGTATTTTTTCTCAGTTCAATATTTGCTGCACAAAATAAATCGGGAAAGGCAAAACCTGAAACATTTGATGCTGCTTACCTGATGTCAAGATATTCATCGGAATATGAAATGAACGAGATGCCCGGATTTGTTAAAAAAATAATTCTTCCGCTTACTTATCGCGTGGGGAAATTACTGGGAAAGTATAAACATTTTAAAGATGCGCCGGAACCAATTCGCGCATAACTTATCAGAATATCAGACTGGCAGTACTTAAATGAATACATTTGTGAGTACCCTGAATTGATTCCAATGATAAAAGCATTGGATAAATTACAGGGTATTTTTTTTGGATAGATGTATCATCATTAATATTTTGCCATGAAGAATATTGTAATGTTTTTTATCAGCATCATTTTCAGCAACTTTCATCTGCACGCGCAGCAAAAAGCTAATCAGCAAACAAAAGAACCGATCATTGAATTGGTGGCCAGTTACTCGCTGGCAAGAGAAAACAGGGATACAATTTTGCTCAAAAAAATATTAACGCCCGATATTGATCAATTGGTTTCCAATGGCGAATGGCGCGCCGGTATCAATGAAGCTGTACAGGGTATGCTGAAAAGTTCGGCCACCAAACCAGGCACCAGGACACTTACCGTTGATAAGGTTCGTTTTCTTGATGCGGATAATGCAGTTGCTGATGCGCGATATGATATCACCAATGATGATGGGTCATTGCGACGGATGTGGAGTACTTTTATTGTAGTTAGAAATAAGGGACAGTGGAAAATTGCGGGGATACGTAATATGTTGCCTGCGGCATTGTGATTTTTTTTTGCCGGGGAGGCGGGGAGGCGGGAAATATTTTATACATCTATTCCCATCGAACCCTTCAAAGCGAAGCGTCTTTCAAAAACTTCTTTCCCGCCTCACCGCATCACCGGCAAAAATAAACGGCAAAGCGCGAAGCGGTAAAAAGTTTTTGAATCGCGCTTCTTTTGTAAGTTACTAATGGTAATAAATTTGTCCAAATGTAAAAGTGATAAATTATGTATGCATAAATAAATTCCCGTCTCCCCGCCTCCCCGGCAAAAAAATAAATTAGCTTAGAAATCCTGATTCACTCAACAATTCTATTATGCGTATTGCCATTTTGTATTTCGCGGTATTGATCATTTCTTTCACTGCTTCCTCTCAGCCGCCTGTTTATATCGAAATTGATGCTCAAAAAAATGTCGGCGAAATGAAACCCTTCTGGGCTTATTGGGGTTATGACGAACCCAATTACACCACACGGAGTGACGGAAAAAAATTATTGAATGAATTCACGAAACTGAGTCCGGTGCCGGTTTATGTAAGGGCGCATAATCTGTTAACATCAGAAGGAAACAGTACGGGGCCTGATTTGAAATGGGGTTATACTGATGCTTACAAGGAAGACAATAATGGTAAGCCTGTTTATAACTGGTTGATTGTAGATAGTATTATTGATACTTATGTCAGCAGGGGAATTAAACCATTGATGGAGATCGGTTTTATGCCAAAGGATCTTTCTGTGAAACCGGATCCATATGAACACAACTGGAGTAAGGGTGGAAAAATTTATACCGGCTGGACATATCCGCCAAAAGATTACAATAAATGGAGAGAACTGGTGTACCAATGGGCGAAACATTCAGTTGAGCGATATGGAAAAGAAGAAGTGAAAAGCTGGTTATGGGAAGTATGGAACGAACCTGATATTGAGTACTGGTCCGGCACATTTGAAGAATACTGCAAGCTGTATGATTATGCGGCAGACGGTTTGAAAAAAGCATGTAATGAATGTACAATTGGTGGTCCGCATACCACGAGCCCGCGATCAGAGAAGGCATACAGTTATCTCACCCGATTTATTGAACATTGTTTGCGGGGAAAAAATTATGCAACTGGAAAAATTGGTACTCCATTGCAGTATATCGGTTTTCATGCGAAAGGTTCACCTGAATTTATTGACGGCCATATCCGCATGAATATGGGTGTACAATTGAAAGATATTGAAAGGGCATTCGAGGCAGTGAACAGCTTTCCTGAATTAAAAAATATTCCGATTATTATTGGAGAATGTGATCCCGAAGGTTGTGCGGCGTGTTCGGCAAAACGGGATCCCAAATATGGTTATAGAAACGGAACCGTGTATTCAAGTTATACAGCTGCTTCTTTTGCTCGGATATATGAATTGATGGATCAGTATAAAGTGAAATTGAAAGGCGCCGTGAGCTGGTCGTTTGAATTTGAAAACCAGGAATGGTTTGCCGGTTTCAGGGATATGGCAACACATGGTGTCGACAAGCCGGTGCTGAATGTTTTCAGGATGTTTGGGTTGATGAGTGGAAACAGAATAGCCGTCAATACTCAAAATGGTTTGAATGCTGCTGATATAATTGCCAATGGCGTAAAGAACAGTGCCGATATTCATGCAATGGCGGCTAAAGATGGAAATGCAATGAGTATTATGGTGTGGAATTATCACGACGATAATCTTGCTGTTCCTGCTTCGCCTGTTGAGATAGCGGTGAAAGGTTTACGGGAAGGAAAGATATTGGTTACACATTACAGGGTGGATAGTGTGTTCAGTAATTCATATGAAGTATGGAAATCAATGGGGAGTCCTCAGCAGGTGAGTGATGATCAATACAAGGTGTTAGAAAGTGCGGGACAGCTGCAGCTTTATACGTCACCTGAATGGATAACCGTAAAAGGAGATGCTACTAAAATTCAGTTTGATTTGCCGCGCCAGGGAGTGTCGTTAATTAAATTGACATGGTGATGAAGAGCCAATTTGTTTATTGTATTGATCCTTTTTGTTTTGGCAGCCCTGAATCAATCATGTTTAATTAAAAAACGGATCATATCAAAATACACACATGTTGTGGAATGGCTTCCCAGGTAAACATCCGCCATATAATCACAGAGGGCAAATAGAAATTGCCTAAATTGAATTCTGGGCATTTACGTGTATACAACGAAACCGGGAGATAGGAGGTAAATAATTTATATTGATTCCAATACCTGAATGATTTTATGCATAGGATTAACAGCCAAAACATTTTTCTGATCGATGGAGTTGGTGCGGGGTTGTCTGCTTTAATGTTACTGCTGCTTTTCTACTTCGAAAGTACATTTGGCATGCCGAAGACTGCACTGAAAGTTTTAATTCCGATAGCGTTTATTTTCACAATTTATTCATTGAGCTGCTATCTTCTGCGGCCCATTCAATGGAGAATTTTTCTGAAAATTATCGCCGTGGCAAATTTACTTTATTGCTGTTTAACTATTGTTATTGTTGTTCAGCATGCTGACATGCTTACAATATTTGGCAAAATATATTTTTTAATGGAGCTGATAGTCATTGTGATGTTGGTGGGAGTGGAGTGGCGGTTGGTGAGGAGTAGAAGGTAGGGGTTGACGAATACTTCTTTCTACAATTATTTAATCGATTATTCCAGATCGGGTGTACAGAATATAGCAGAAAAACAACATTTCTTTATGGTGATTTTACATTGATTCCGGCACTGCAGTTGTTTAATTTTCCGGAATGGAAGTAGTTGAAATGAAAAAGATATTGCACCGGGGGCAGACATGGATTGGTTTATTTGGTCCTAACAGAACTACCTTCAATTTATTTGTTCGAAATAATAGGGCGATATGGACGCGCACCTGGAAATGTTACCTGATGCCTTTCAACAGGCCGTCTTATGAAAAGATTGTCGCTGAACTGCAATCTTCTTATCGTATCGATGATGAGGGCCTAAAGTCAAAAAAGAAGGCAGATAGTTCAGTTCAAACCAAGACTGTGTTACATAACAAGCCGCAGAAAGATAAGGAACATTTGGCACCGCTTTCCTTTTTGACAGATGCAAAGGGATTGGCTGATTGGGAGTTGAGGCAACAATAAATTGGGGGATGATGGGTGTGAAGAGTGGCGATGAAAGTTCCGGGAAGGGCAATGATAAAAACAACGGCAGCAATAAAGTTGAGATTCATTTGCGAATTACCATCATTGGCAAACAGGAAAGGATACTCTTATTGTTTTCTCAGTCAAAAAAACTGGAAAATCTTGTAAGAAAGATTCGCAGTATTAAATGGGATCAGGTATTACAATGCTGGCATCTGCCTTGTAAAAAGGAAGAGGTGGTATTGTTTAAGCGTGGTACAGGGACATGCAGTACTGGTGACAACTGAATTGAAAAAACAACTGGAGCGGCGAAAAGCGCTTTTACCTGTTAAAACGATTTTGCGTTTGAGTGACCAGGTAAATGGTACAAATTTTATTGCATTGCAATCTTATTTGAATGAGATAAAAGTGCGGCAATACAGCGAGAGCACTTTGAAGAATTACCGGTTTGAATTTGTTCGGTTATTATGTTTACTAAGGGATAGGATTGTGGGGGAGTTAACTGAAGAGCAGATCAAAAGTTACCTGTTATGGTTGATCCAGCATAAGAAATATAGTGAGGCCCAGGTGCATACAGCAATCAATGCCATAAAATTTTATTTTGAGAAGGTGCTCCATCAGCCCAGGACGGTTTATCAATTACCGCGGCCTGTTAAACCATTACAACTCCCCAGAGTACATGCAAAGGAGCAGGTGGAGCAGATGATCAGTAAGACTGTAAATCTTAAACATAAATGTCTTTTGATGGCGGCTTATGCGGGTGGCTTGAGAGTGAGTGAGATTGCGGCTTTGAAGATTGCTGACATTGATTCAAAACGGATGACCATTTTTGTGGAGCGTGCCAAGGGTAAAAAAGACAGGTTGGTACCGCTGTCGCAGGTATTGCTAAAAAATTTGCGTGAATATTTTATGATTTACCGGCCTAAAAAATATTTATTTGAAGGTTCGCCTGGCGAGCCTTATGCGGTACGTAGTATTCAGTTGGTATTCCAGAAGGCCAAGGCACAGCATAAGATTATTATGAAAGGGGGGATTCATACGATGCGGCATAGTTACGCGACTCATTTGCTGGAGGGTGGAACGGATATCCGGTTTATACAGGAGTTGCTGGGGCATAACAGTTTAAAGACGACGATACGGTATACCCATGTCAGTGTAAAACATTTACAGCAGATAAGGAGCCCACTGGACGATTTGAATCTTGGGGAAGGTTAGCTGGTTTTGGATTGATTTCACCTTTTTGCACCTTCGTTTTTCTTGTGGAAATTTTATCGCCATAAAAATATTCTACTTGATTTACGCATTCTTAAGTCTTTGAAGATGAGATTTTGGGGGTTGTGGTGATAAAGGTAATTACGTATATTTATGCGTTAGCGGCAATGATGGCAAATAGCCGTTTTGCAGGTTTTTTTATCAAATGCGTTTTCTAAAAACATACTGGCTGTATCTACTTATTTTGGTTGTAGCCGTCCTTTTTCTATTTAGAACAATTAGAATAACATTAGAAAATTCTCAGTTGGCTAAATATGGAAAAATTACTTATGCAGTTATTGGAGAAAGGGAATGGGAGAGTGCTTCATACAAAACAGAAGATGGGTTTTACTACTCGTTCATTATAAATGAAACGCTGTATGAGGGCCATACTTTTGATCAAGAAAAAATGCCCTCTGATTCAATTATGATAGTCTACCTACCCAGTAATCCTTTTATAAACAGACCATTTGATTTCATAAAAAGAAACTATTCGAAGTGATTTCAATTGCCGCTAACAGTCGGCTTTATGCAATCCGGGCTGACGGAACAGGCAATCGGCATTTGTAATTCTGACCCAGCAGTAGTAATTTGGCCTGGCAGACATTAGATTTAATCACCCAAGCGAGTGCCCGGCCAACCGGACGACATTAACACGGAAGTCCCGGCCAGCATAAAGCCTTTAGCGTTAGGCGCGACTCACTCTGACAACATCCAATATAAATTTCGCGAGTATAAATTCAGACGACTGAAAACGAATGACAAGTGAGTAGTGAAGAATCATTTTGCTGCGAGATTTTCGCGAGGAAGACGCACGGTGAAAAAAATTATTTCGGTTAATACTTCGCGCGAAATGTTTACGGAGGAGAATGCGAAGGAATATCATTTGCGCAATGCGAATGATGAAGTTTGAGATCTGTGCGAAGATGTACGTTATAGACTTGTGCGAATGTGAAGTTTCAAAACGGTTAAGCCAGACCTTTCGCGCGACAAGTTTCCCGACGCGCCTAACATGCGGCTTTATGCAATCCGGGCTGACGGAATAGGCCATCGGCATTTGGAATGCTGACCCAGCTGTAGTAATTTGGCCTGGCAGACATTATATTCAATCACCAAAGCGAGTGCCCGGCCAACCGGACGACATTAACACAGAAGTCCCGGCCTGACATAAAGCCTTTAGCGTTAGGCGCGACTCACTCTGACAACATCCAATATAAATTTCGCGAGTATAAATTCAGACGACTGAAAACGAATGACAAGTGAGTAGTGAAGAATCATTTTGCTTCGAGATTTTCGC
>JANPJC010000114.1:0-28333 GCA_031425315.1 Chitinophagales bacterium | reverse complement strand
AATATGTCGGCATTCGAGCTAATGATATTATCCAATATAATTTCTCCATTTATAAACTCAGGAAATTCTTTCCTGGCAGAAAAGAGCTTTCGATATTGTTCAAATATTTTCTTATCGTCATCAGGATTGAACTTATAATTATTATCGCCTGCGAAAACCTCTGGAATGCCGAACAGTGCATGAATGGCCTCAATGTTCATGAATAGTGGCGAGTATCCGTAAAACTCATAAAACCAGGAAGTATCATGATTTCTCGTAAAAAATACCCTTGCAGCTCCCCGCGGAAGCAGGTGATATACGTTACTGATATGTTTTTTATAGATATCGATATGATAATTACCGATTTCTATTTTCTTAATTAAAAAAGACATTGCTTCGGTCTGGTTATCGTGGGAAAAATTACTAACGGTGTAAAATACCGGACCGAAGACCTCATTAAGCAAAACTGACTCCGGCTTTTCACTTTGCATTGCTTGAAGCATATCCTGCATGAGCAATGGAGAACCAGAACCACTTGAATAAGCAGGATAGCTAATATCTTTCCGCCAGTTTGGACCTTTATATGATGCTGCATCAACACGATATCCATCGATATCGTAGGTATGTAAATCATATTTTACATACTCTTCCATATATTTACGATAAGCTGGATTCATAAAGTCTGTCATTACACTTCCCCAGGCTGGATGAATCATCATTGTATCGTTTATATCTCTGTAAAAAAAATCAGGATACTGGGTGACCACTGGTGAAGTTTTATTAAACCCATGAATTACCATATCAAAAAGTACTCTCATACCTAATGCGTGAGCTGAACGTACTAAATCCTGCAGGTCGCTTTTCGTACCATACCTGGGATCTACAGTATAAAGATCAATTGGGCTGTAACCACCCAGCCAGTGTGGCATAAGGTAGATGGTATTAAAACCGATTTCCTTGTAAACCGGCAGCTTCTTCTCTAATCCCTTAAACCCCTCTGTGAAATATTCAGGTAAAACCTCAAGAATTACAGCCTCTTTAGTCCATGCAGGTGTTTTACGCTGAATAGGCATTTTTACATTTATCATTGACTGATAAGCATTCAAATTCTTTTTGATACTCCCTGAGTACACAATCTGCTGAGTATCTGAAGAAAAAGTTTTTCCCTTCCTGAGATAAGCCGCTTTGTTGTTGTCAAAAGCCAGTGAAACAGCTGTGCCATTTCCACTTAATGTAGTATTATAGGATGCATCCCCGCTTGATTTTAGCCAGCTTGAAATAGTAAGATTGATTTTCTTATTTGTAATGCTAACCAGCCCAAATCCGGCATCCGGTGTTGAATGATAAGTGATTTCTCTATTTATCAAACTGTCATATGGAGTGTCAGGGGCCGTGAATGTTGAAGGCCAAAAAGGTCCCGGAACATCTACAACACAATCCGAACCAACTCCGATCAGCAGAGATGGGATCGTGAGTGAAAACTTCATCACTCTTTCATTAGTCAGAATTTCCGCAGGAACAAAAGACATAAGTCGCTCAAGTGTTTTCTCCCCTGAATACAATATATAAGTATGCATTAAGCGGAATCGATTGTCAGCGCTTTCAAAAATAAAGTGCAGGGAAACAGACTGATTAGCATTGATCGAATGAAACCATTTTTTTAAAACTGGTTGCTGTTCCATCAAATTTTTACCTTCTATATTGACATCCATCGTTTGCTGTGCGTCAAATGAGAGCAGGGCAATCTTACGCTCATTCTTCATTGCTTTCCATCTCCCTGTTAAACGGGTAAACTCAATACTTAATTTACTATTGCCAAAGATGATCACATCCCCTTTCTCTACAATATAAATATCCCTGACGATTTTATGCCGGGCGCTAAGGGTGTATATAAATGTTTGAGACAATACCAGGAGGATAATCAACTTCATTTTTAAACACATAGACTATATATTTACCAACTGAATTTCACGGCGTGCAAGTACGATATTCATTGATTGGAGAATATCACTTTATAAAACTGACTAAAACAAGGGAAATGCAGACGTTTTTACCGCTCAGGTCAAAAAATCAGTTTAATCCCTCTTTTACACATGAAGCTGAGCTTAATTATTTAGAACCTATCGAAACACTTCCAAGCATTCTAACTTTATCAACCTTATTCTTCAACTCTCTCCATTTATGAATTTATGTGACAAATAATATCTGCCACGAAAATCCAATACACATTACTCCATCTCGTTATTTATAGAAGATCTGTTTTTACTTAGCAATAATTTTACGCTGTACTCCGCTTTCTCTTTTAATGTTTACATAAGCCGATTTATGAGGAAAGACAAGTATTCGGGATGACTGAGATAAATATCCTTCGCTATAGTAAAACTCCAATTTGCGTCGTGAACTATCAGCAAAAATTATCTCGGCTGCGACATCGAATTGTTGCGTATTGATTATCTGGCCCTTGTGATTGTTTTGAAATACACGCAGGCTGTCCTGATTTTGAGCAGCCAGATACAATAAATCATTACTCTTTAATCTTATCCGTATAAATGACTTTGCATCACCTGATACTTTTAATCCATTGTCTTTTAATTCTACCGGGTGAAAATCACCTTTTCCATTACCTAAAAGAGAGAGGCCGATAGAGGCGTCTTGTCTTCCCGAAAGCGTTTCAGTGGAAAAATCATTTCCTACTAATATCAGGTCAAGGTTATTATCGTTATTTATGTCGGCTGGCAAAGCGCCGAAAACCGGTGAGACTTGTGCGGAAACCGGCAAGGCTTTGTATTTAAAAATGCCACTTCCTTTATTCTCAATATAAACAGAGGCCATTTGAGTAGCTCGTAAAATATATGCTTCTGAGAGTGACTTTTCCGGAAAAATTTCGTGGTATGACTTTTCTCCATAAGAAGTATAAGTATACAAAGTCTTTTTTAGTCCAACTATCTGATCTATCAAGTTATCCCTATAATGAACAGGATATTGCTTTCCCTGAATAAACCTGCAAAGCACAGGGTCAATTTTACCATCGCTGTTATAATCTTTGGCATATAAACAAACAGGCTCGTCTATCGAAGCTTTGAATATTGAATTCAGGCCCAGGTTTCCGGCGATATAATCAATATCGCCATCATTATCAAAATCGCCACCAGTGATTGAATTCCACCAGCCCACCATAGACACATCCCAATCACTAACGGTACTCTTCTTGAATTTGCCACCACTATTTTTGTAGAATGAAATTGGCATAAACTCACCTACAACGACCAAATCCATCCAATTGTCATTATCGAAATCAGTCCACAATGCGGAGGTTACCATTCCTGGTGTTCTCAATTCGGGTGCCAGTTTACCTGTTACATCTTCAAATATGCCTTTACCATCATTCCTTAGCAAATAACTTTCAGGGGGTAGTGGATACTTTTCCGGTGAAAATCTACCACCGATGAATAAATCCAAATCTCCATCATTGTCAAAATCTGCTGCATTGACGCAACTACTGCTGGTCAGCATTTCCGGAAGTGCTAACGTATCCAAATTAAATTTTCCGTGGCCTGCATTTCTATAAAACCTGTCCTGGTAATTTTTTGTATTCAATCCAAATTCAGAACTACCACTTGCACAGTAGATATCATTATCATTGTCATTATCCGCATCAAAAATTAAAACGCCCATATCCTCATGAATTTTGGGTAAAAATTGATGTGGACTAAAAGAACCATTTGGATGCTGATAAAATACTGTAGCTGGTTTACGCATTGCACCTCCAATAAAAACATCATCTAAGTTGTCTCCATTGAGATCACCTGCAGCCATTGCTGGACCTCCCTGAGAAAATTTATGGTGGAGCAGGAAATTATGATTGAAATCTACAAAATCCGTTTCTTCATGTTTAAACAGGAGATTGTGTTGATATGCAACATCAGCAAATATCGTTGGTGTTAAAGGCGAAGGTTGTTTGAAATGTGGCCTTGCAGCATTTATTTCATCAAGTATGATCGTTTGGTTCACCGGCAGATTGTAAATACTCTGAACCTTTTTACTTTGCCATTCGATTTTTAAGGAATCCACCATACTGGCTTTTCCCATTCCAAAATGCAGAATAGGCTCAACGGATGACTTATACCCACGACAGGTGGTATGCTGCGTGACCTGTTTTTGCTGATCATAGTATACTGTCACTTTAGCGCCGTATCCGGCCGAGTTTGGCCGGATTCCCTTTAAACTGAAACGCAAAAAATTGCTGCTGCCTGCATCTTCATTTTTTTTTTGCTCCAACCTGTTTCTGTAAACAAGGGCCTCACTGTTTATAGTATTAATGACGATATCCAGGTCTCCGTCTTTATCAAAGTCGGCATACGCTACGCCATTGGAAAATGACGGCACTTTCAAACCCCATTGTAAGGTAACATCGTCAAATGTGAGATCACCTTTGTTATGAAACATTACATTAGATTTTTGCACCCCAAGAAAGCTTTTCATTTTTTCAAGCTTGGCTTTACGGATTTCTTTGTCTTCAGTATTTAAAGACATTAAAGACTGCCCCGTAAAAGAAGTGAAATCAAGATTAGAGATATCTTTGGGGTATCCATTTGTAATGTAGAGGTCCCGCCAACCATCATTATCAAAATCAGCCAGTAAGGGTGCCCAGCTCCAATCCGTTGCATAAACACCACTTAAAAAACCAATATCACTGAAGATGGGCTGGTTATAATGATCCATACCCCGGTTCAGTTGCAGTACATTGCGTACAAACTGTGGCTGATATTTTTTTTGTTCGTGCAGTTTGTACAATTCGTAATTAGATCTGGAGAACATTGTTTTTTGCCTGAGATTGTCTTCCGGCATCATATCCACTGTAATAATCTCCGGTAAGCCATCATTATTAATATCTCCAATATCCACCCCCATAGCATTTAATGATTGATGCCTGATGAATTCATTGATCCGGTTAGTAAATGTACCGTTACCATTATTCAACCAAAGCAAATCATTGGATTGAAAATCATTAGCACAGTAAATGTCCATCCACCCATCATCATTAAAATCGGCAACACCAATGCCAAGCCCCCACCCTTCTATTGTGATACCTGCTTCTTTAGATACATTAACATATTTTGGTAGTCCACCGGTCGCATTTCCATCATTTCGATAAAGCCGATCAGTACTTTTTCCGGTGCCATCGGTTTTTTGCCCTACAGCTAATGCACGATTATAATTTTCAAGCGCATTGGTCAGTACGTAGCAATCAAGATCCTGATCATTATCATAGTCGAAAAAAACTGCCTGC
This sequence comes from Chitinophagales bacterium, assembly GCA_031425315.1. Taxonomy (GTDB): domain Bacteria; phylum Bacteroidota; class Bacteroidia; order Chitinophagales; family Chitinophagaceae; genus Pollutibacter. The sequence continues at coordinate 23,064 of JANPJC010000114.1, read as the reverse complement.
GTAGAATACCCCATGTCAGCCAGCCCTACCTCAGTTGCCGATTCTTTAAACGACGGTATGCCATTTTTATCATTTCCCTGATTAATGAATAACTGGTTTGGTGACTGCTGATTCATTCGTATATTCGAAGTGCACAAATAAATATCAAGCCATCCATCCTGGTTAATGTCAACCACACATACCCCTGTATTCCAGTAAGGTGTTTTTATTCCACTTTCATCTGTTATATCTTTAAATTGAAAATTGTTTTCGTTGAGGTAAAGCCTGCAGTTCTTTTGATTCGCTGAAAAAAAAACATCTGGTAAACCATCATTATTAAAATCTCCAATTCCAACGCCACCTCCGTTGTACAGATACTCGAAATCCAGAATGTTTACACTGTCATTTTCAGTTATAGTATTATTGAATGAGATGCCGGTATGAGAAGATGACATTTTTTCAAACAACGATTTCTCATTGTTACAGGACAGCAGGGTTGCAATAAGAATCAAAAAGCAGCTGTGTGATGCCTGAACAGTTTTAAACAATGAATTAGTATAATTTCTTAAACTCATCCTTAAAATTAATTGAATCAACTCAATTCGTGATACAGACAAGGGCTGCTTTTATCCGGCAGCAGTAAAGGAATTAAATAGAAGGAAAAACAGATACCCCTCTTGCCAGGGGTATCAAACTTAACGATTGCCTGATGAAACCTGCCACTAACTTGCAATATCGATACCCTTAGTATCCGTCATTTTGCTTTTGAATTTTGTTATTATTGTTTATCTCGGTTTCGGGTAGCGGTAAAGCATATTTAAAGTCGGCCCAAACCAGATTTCCACTTTTCACTTTCACATAGTATCCAGTTTCCTGTGCGCCTATCTTCCAGCGTCGTACATCAAACCACCAATGCCCTTCAGCATACAATTCTGCCCAACGTTCATACTTTAACGGGTCGTTGCGAAGATGATCCGATGGTGCAGCCATTGTTGCTGATGCAAGGGAAGAATAATCAATAGCTGATGGAACATCGACTGGTAAATCATATGCCCTTCTTTTTACTTTATTTATATACTCCAACCCCAATACAGGATTACCGGTTCTTATCAATGATTCAGCATAAAACAAATAGATGTCTGCCAATCGTAAAAAATACATGTTCGCAGAAATAGAAGGTCCGGGATCAGCCCAGATACTCCTGTTGAGTACCACATACTTTCTGTGACACCAGGCTTTGTTATTAGTCAGATCAAAACCTTCTCCTCTGTTCTTGCCTACTTTTCGCCATATATTATCAATGCGAACAGAATCCACATATGGTTGCAAAGTAGAAACGATTAATCGAGGATCGAACTGCTTTGAACTTCTTTGCAATAGGGATTGAGCAATAAATGCAGGATTGCTTTGCTCCTGCGTAGTTACTCCTGGTAACGTAAACCCATACCTGCGCACACTCTCATCATGAATAAACAGATTACCAAAGCCGTTTGTCCCTTCATTGCCATTATCCTCTACATATGAAGGACTGATAAATACTCCATATTGGGTTGAATTGTTTATTGAATTGTTCCAAACGTCTTTATTATCCGGAGTAAAATTAATCTCGAAAATAGACTCGGAGCTAAATTCATTTTCTCCATTAAACATGTTCCTGTAAACATTATAAGGCACAAGGCTTTTCCCGCTTTGGTCAATTACTTCTTTGAACTTGTCTCTGGCTTTATCCCATTGAAGACTCAGCGCGTAAGCTTTACCCAGAAAAGATTTAACTGCCCAGATATCAACTCTTGCCTTATTTGCGGCGTCCCATGTTGTAACTGTCGTCAACAATGTTTCTGACAGAACAAGATCTGAAACAATAAAATCCCAAACCTGTCCTATTGTTGCTCTTTCTTTATTGGTTTCAATAATTGATGATGGAACTTTATCCCATAAAGGCACCCCTAACTTTGATTTATCTGCCTCTGATACAAGCGGAACTTCCCCATAAAATTGCACCAGGTGATAATAGTTAAATGCCCTCAAAAACAGCCCCTGGCCTTCAAGAACTTTCAGCTGCGCCTCTTGGCTTGCGGTCACGCCTTTGTTTCTGAATTTTACAAGCGCATCCAGAAAAGCATTTGTCCTTGAAATACCTTCATAATGACCATTCCAGAGTTGTGCTACCACATCATTGGTAGGCAAAAGAATATTTTGGCACCACTCATTGAATCCCGCCCCATTGTATCCCTGGTCAGTTGCATGGTCAAGGCCTATACCGGCTTTATTGAAAATCCCTGAATTGTAATAAGATGCTCGCAACCTGCCATAAACATCAATAAGCATAAGGTCAAGATCCTCTACTTTTGCGGGAAATACATCCGGAGAAATTGCTGTTGGTTCTGTAACATCGAGATAGCTTTTACGGCAGGAAATGATCACAACCGTCAGGAACAAAGCAATGGAAAACACAATTTTATATTTCACTATCTTATCCATCTAATAAATTTTTTCGCATTAAAAATTATTGACTTTTGTTTGCTTTTATCAAAAATCAACGTTAACACCGAAGCTAAAAATCCGTGATACCGGATAACGGAAATTTGCATTATCAATACCCCTGTTAAGAAAACTGCCAGTTCCTAAATCAGGATTGATGCCATTATAATTCGTAATTGTAAATAAATTATCAGCCATAATATAAAGGCGCAGATTTGAAATGCGTACTTTCCGGCTAAGTACCAGCGGAAGGTTATAGCCCAACTGAATATTTCTTAACCTGATGTAACTGGCCTGCTGCACGTGATAACTGTTTACAGAAGTCCAGTTCAGATTTCTATCGAAATTATCAATTGTCCCAACCCTTGGAATGTCGGTTATTCCCTTTCCATTAAAACCTGATGTCTGGAATATTTTTGAAGTGGTGGTGTAGTCACTAAAAAAAAGGTGCTCATAAGTGTGGTAACCGTTATAAATGTCTACACCTGCAACTCCATTAAAGAAAACATTAAAATCAAAATTCCTCCACGCCAATTTCAAATTGAGTCCGTAAGTCAATTTTGGCCAGGGGCTGCCTATATAGGTCCTGTCATCTGCATTGATCTGACCATCATTATTAAGGTCGCGATAAATCAGGTCTCCTGCAACTGGTATATATCCTCCGTTGATGGTGGGCCTTGACTCACCAGGAGCTATGTCAGACTGGTAAATTCCCGACACATCAAAGCCATAGAAGTTACCAAGCTCCCTGCCCGGTTCTGACCTGCTTGTAGCAGTATTGCCATGAGCCTCACTAAGACTTCCGTTTGTCAAAAATAATCTGCCTAATGAAGGATCAAGTGCAATGAGTCGATTTTTATTGTATGCGCCATTAAATCCTAAAGAGTAGGTAAACTCCTTACCTGCTTTACCCCGGTATTCGATATTGAATTCAAAACCCTTATTACTCATTTGTCCAATATTGGCAGGTACGCTTCCCCCCAAACCTGCTGATGGCGCTATACCAACATTATAAATCATATCTTTTGTCTGGCGGCTGTATAAATCAAGGTTAATCACGAGTTTATCATCAAAAAAGCCGGCATCTACTCCAATATTTGTAGACGCTACTGCTTCCCATCTGATATCAGGATTAGGAAGTCGATTGATGATATTAACAGAATTCAAACGTCCGCCGCCGAAATCATTGGAATATCCTGTTCCGTATGCCGCACTGTAAGCAAAATCGGCGCCGACAGAGTTTCCTAACAATCCATAACCTGCCCTCAATTTCAGATAAGAAACTGCGGGCACATTCCGCATAAAATTTTCTTCGGATATTTTCCATCCTGCTGATACACCCGGGAAGATACCATAACGGTTGTTTGGTCCAAACTTACTGGCCAGTCCGTCACGACGGATAGTACCAGTAAGTAAATATTTATCATTATAATTATATTCAACTCTTCCAAATTGCGAAAGCACCCTGTCAAATACATTTGCAATACGACCATTTACAACAGCCGATGATACCGACTGCACCAGGTTGAAATCCTGTGGTTCAGGTACCAACGGATTTCGATTGTTGCCAGATAAATCAGTGAAGTTTGCTCTTCTTGCCTCATAACCAGCCAACGCCTTTAACTCATGAAGCCCCATTTTTTTTTGATATGCAAGCGTATAGGTAGCAATGAAACTCTGCGTTCTACTCAGGTATTTTCCAAATGTTGGTTCAGTCACAGCTGTTCCCACATCAGCCCGGTAATTAAAATAATAGTTATTTGCTCCTGTTATTCCCGTACCCAAAACAGTTCGAAACACCAATCCCTTAATTATTTCAACATCTGCATTAACAGTAAGAAGTATTTCGTTCCCTTCATTGCGGGTATAGTTACCTATCGCCGACTGCACATCATTTCCACCCTGAAATCCTTTGGGTGCCTTGCCCCAACCTCCAATGGGATTAGAAGGATCATATACGTTCATTACAGGAGTGTTTCTGAACGAAAGATCTCCCTGGTTAGTTGCTGCATTGGGATCTTCAGTAGTAATTCCTCCATAAAATGTCTGCCCGATCTTAATTCTGTTGCCAATTTTGTGTTCAGAATTTATTCTAAAAGTATACCGCTCAATAAAATTGCCTATACGGGTCCCCTGAATTTTACCATAGTTTCCAGAGATATAAAAGTTAGACTTCTCAGATCCTCCGTTTAAAAAAAGCGAATAGTTTTGCTCCACGCCTTTTTGGTACATTTCATCAAACCAATCAGTGTCTGGTAAGCTATTCCAACCAGAAGGTGAACCATATAAATCCTCCACATTAAATCCAAAAGCACTTTTTGCTGATATGTATTCGTCTCTCCGTAATGTTGCCGGCAAACCAATAACCTCGCGTACGCCAATTGTACTGTTAAAGCCAACTTTTATTTTTCCGGATTTTCCTTTTTTGGTTTGAATCAGTATCACTCCACCGGCAGCTCTATAGCCATAAATGGCAGCTGCAGAAGCGTCTTTTAATATGTCAACTGATTCAATATCCTGGATATTAAAGTTAAAGCCGGTCCCCTGAAATGGAACACCATCTACAATGTATAACGGTTCACCTCCATTAATACTTAGTGGGCCACGAATAATAACGGATGCATTACTGTTTGGATTTCCATCGGTTTGGGAGATAAAGGCCCCTGGCACCCGCCCTTGAAGGGCATTTGACAAAGAAGTGGCCGGTAAATTTGCGAGATCTTTTGATTTTACAGATGCCACAGAACCAGTCAGGTCGCCTCTGCGTTGAGTATTGTATCCCACTACCACCACTTCATTCATTGACGTCGCTGCAGAAGGCATCAAGACAATGGAAAAAAATTTTTCATTCCCTACGGTTAACTCTGAAGTGGTGTATCCAACATTACTAAAAATTAATATCGATTTTTCATTTTCAACATTGATAACAAATGTTCCACTACTGTCTGTAACTGCACCTATATTTGATCCCTTTACTGTTACAGACACTCCTGGAATAGCTTCCCCTCTATCACTCAACACTCTACCTGATACCGGAAATACGTTTTTATAGTCAGCTTTTACAAAATCAAATTGATTTTCATTACCACTTCTTACTGATAAAGGTATATCCTGCTGTCCTGAGTGCCTGGGTTGCGGTTCATCATTCCGCTCTTTAAATTCTTTTATTACATAGTTTGTATTGTTTATTTTTTTAAACTTCAGATTAAATGGCTTCAATAATTGTGAAAGTGCCCTTTCAACAGATTTCTCTTCTTTCCACGAAAAGTCATCCAGATAAAGATTACGGACAACATCAGTTTTATATCCAAACTGAACATTAAATCTTTGCGAAAGCTGCTCTAATGCCTTTTGTAACGTAACCCGCTCATCGGGAATTTTCTTATCAGAATCCTGTTCTATAGAATATTTTGATTCTGAGATGCCTTGACCGTTAGATCCATGACTAAAAAGAGTGAAGCATAGCAATATCATAGGTTTTACGGTAAGCAGACTCCGCCATTTTGCATAGCTGTGATAAGTTCGAATCATTGCAGTTAAGTTTTGATAATTACTAGGTTGATAATCAATTTTGATTAATGAAGATGGTATCTTCTTTCTTTGTTGCTATAATATCGAGAGCTTCGGACAATGTTGTAAGCAGCAGGTCAACATCCTTACCGACAAAAGTGTAGCTGAACTTGATTTTCTTTAGATTTTCTTTTTCCCATTTTACTTCATACCCATAATTGTCTTTGATCATCACTGCAACATCCTGAAGGGTAGCATCATCAAAAACCAGGAGATTATCTTTCCAGGAAGTAAATTTCTTTCCATCAACTATTTTTGAACGCCCTGTTCCCTCTGAGGTAAATTCAACCATTTCTCCGGCGTTCAGAAACAAAGTATCTTTCGACTTATTGGTAACTATTTTTACTTTCCCTGAAGTAAGTACCACTTTTGTTTTTCCTCTGCGGTCATATACGTTAAATGATGTTCCAAGCACTTCGATATCGCCGTTATTGGTATGCACTATAAACTTCTGATTAGAATTTTTATGTTTGACGGAAAAAAATGCTTCGCCTTTCAACCATACTTCACGAGCATTCTCTTCAGACCAGACTTTGTCAGATTTTAAAGTAGAGTTGGCATTAAGATCAACCCTTGAACCGTCGGGTAAAACAAAACTCATATTTTCCCCAAAAGCAGAAACCTGTTCAATCTTGTGAACTTTCATATACCAGTAAGCGGTTATTCCAGAAAAAAGAACAATAACTGCCGCTATTGCAGCCCATCGGAATGATTTTGATAACCTGCCAACCCTATTACCATCCCGCTCTGATAATATTTCCGCCCCTCCTTCAACAAATATTGCGGGATCAGTGATGGAGAGCCGATCTTTCATATCCTGAAGGGCTATATCTTTCTTCTTATGTGCAACTTCTTTCTTTCTGAGTGCCTGCATCAGCTTTACAATGGCTTTCGCTTCGTCCACTAACGAAGCGTTTTGAGGATGATTCATTAACCACAAATTCCATTTCCATTCGTCTTCCAGGTTTGAACGATTAACCCAGTTTTGAAAGGTTTCATCTGCTGCCAGTTGTTCAACTGTAATAAATTCGCTCATATTAATTTTTTACTGCCTTGCTTTTTACAAGACTCCAAAACGGTGAAATTCTTATCACAGAATAACCAGGAATCTATCCGGGCAAAATTTTTCTTATTAAATGCCGGTTAATCTGTCGGTTATTACTGCCATTATTCGGATTGGATCACTTTATTTGGGCTGAAAATGACTGATCTTCCACGAATTCTTCGGGCTAATTTTTTTTCTGATTGCTCAGGAACTTTACCCGGTTAGTCATTCTTACAATGGACTTTTCTGCCCATGTATCATTTTCCTTAATCTCGTAACCGATTTATGAATGAGTAGGTACAGATAAGGAACCGTTATATTCATAATCCCTGATATGGCCTCATAGCTCAAATTTTCATAAAATCTTAAATAGACTGCTTCTCTTTGCCTTGAGGATAACTGATCAATGTAAGTTGATAACAGCAAAGCAGTTTCCTCTCTATCTTGTTTTTTTATCATCAAATCCTCAGGGGAGAAATCAACATCAAAATTAAATTCAATGATTTCAGGGACACCAACCGTTCGCTTGTCTTGTTTAAGCTGCCGGAAAATGCGATTACGCAGTGAGGTAAAAAGGTACGGTTTGATATGTTCGATATTTTCTAATCTTCCTCTTTTCTGCCACAGTTCACAAAACAAATCCTGAATAACATCTTCAACGAGTGTTACTTTTTCGCACAAACCTGAACCATATCTAAAAAGGTCATCGTAATAGCGGTATACAAGTAAGCTCAATGCTTCCTCGCTATCTTTTTTCAAAAGACAAAGAATGCCGTTATCGGTATAGCTAACGGGTTCATTTTTATTTGAGATCATAAGCAGAAAGCAATCGTTTAAAAAGAATTCAAGTAATATAAGACCCCCAAAAAGCAATTTCTTATTACTTTTTTATAAATTATTTTCGCTGTCCAATTACATAGTATCTCAGCAATTTGATTTAACCGTATTGACTGGTGCGAACCGATTATTTCATTTGCCGACAAATACATAGTTATATACCGGCAAAAGACAAATATGATAAATGGGGTGGAGGAAAAATTGGAGCACTTTGCCGCATTCATTTGATTTTTTTAATATATAAATCACTATTGTCCGACTAAAAGAGGTTAAAAAAGGTTGGCTCTAAGACTACCCAGAATAGTTAAGTTTGAGTTACCACACTTAGACATTAACAATGAGTGAAAATAGAAAATTTCCCGGACAGCCGGTACTATCTCAGACTTTAGATACCATTCCCTCTTCTATCATCAATGCTGCAAACCGTAAATACAAGGCCAACCGATATTATAAACGCTTGCCACTACGCGTTCATTTGGTGAGTCTTTTATATGGTTTGCTGAGTTACCGTAATGGCCTGCGGGAGCTGTGTGAGGGCAAACTGGTTCATCTGGGTTTTGATAAAGCGCCAGCCCGCAGTACTATCTCTGATGCGAATAAGAATCGTGACTACCAGGTATTCGAGACCATCTATTTTGAATTAATTAAGAAATACCACAGCTTTATCTCGGACAGCCGGTTAAAGGGATTAAGTATCCGTAAAACTGAAAAACATTGACAGTACTACCATCCGGTTATTCAGTGATTTACTTCGTTGAGTGGGTCGTAATCAACTGGATGGAAGCCGCAAGAAAGGTGGGATAGAAGTTCGTGCCATGATAGACGCATTTGGTGGGGTGGCAGAATATGTTAGAATGACTGAAGCCAGAGTACATGACCCACAGTTCCTTTACCATCTTGGTTTACCCGCAAACAGTTTTATCGTTTTTGATAAGGTATACAATCTCTATCGGCAGTTTGATAAATGGACAAAACAGAAGATTTGGTTAGTTACACGAATGAAAGAAAACGCCGTGTTCCATATGATAAAAGTATTGGTAGATGACGGCAAAAAGGCAAAATCCATAGGAGTTATAAAAGAGCAGCTTATTACTATCGGTTATAAAAATACTGATGGATCTGAAACGCGATTGAAACTTCGGAGAATTAAATTTAAAGGGAAAGATGAAAAGTTGCATGTTTTTCTGACAAACAATTTTCTACTTCCTTCTTCTCAAATAGCCTTGACTTACAAATACCGCTGGATGATAGAATTGCTGTTTAAACAGATTAAGCAAAATTTTCCATTGCGTTACTTCTGGGGAGAAAGCGAAAATGCCATAAAGATGCAGGTGTATTGCTTACTGATAGCCCAGCTACTAATGGTGTTCATTAGAAAAAAGGCCGCAACTAAAAAATCATTTGCCAATATGATAACTGTAATACGACTGCACTTGATGAGTTATTTCGGGCTACTGGAATTTATAAAAGACACTTATAAAGCCTTGCGAAAATCGGAGGAAATACCCAATGCACTTATACCAATGAAAACACAGGCAGCTACCCCAGGTTGTGAAACAAAAAAATTTTATTGAAACATTGGCTGCTAAAGAAGTACAAGTGATTTGATGCTACTTTTAGTCGGACAATAATGAATCTTTAATTAAAGTATGCCTCCGTTAATCTGAATTACCTGCCCGTTTACCCAATCCATTACCGGAAGGCATAGCTGCACGGTGGCTTTGGCTACATCTTCTACTCTTCCTAATCTTCCTAAAGGAGTTTGCGCAACTAACATATCAATCATTTCTTTTGGCGCTACTAAACCATCGGTTTGGGTAACGCCAGGTGAAACTACATTCACCGTAATTTGCTTACCACCCAACTCTTTTGATAATAACAAAGCAAATTTTTCTATAGCAGATTTGGCGCCTGCATTGGCACCACTTGCGGGCTGCGGCAAAGTGGCTGCACCACTGCTGAATACAATTATCTTTTCGCCATCATTCAGGCTTTGCGATCAAGATTTGGCTCATTGAATAAATACTCGAAAAGACGGAATGGTCAGATTAGAGTTGTGCTTTATATTTGTGTTTTCGACTACCCTAAACCGAAACGATGCGACAATCGAACTAATATTTAGCGATAGCCAGAATATTTCTCCTAGAACACAACGATGACAACAATCACTAAAACCAGAATAGAATCTATTGACCTATTGAAAGGTTTAGTGATGGTAATCATGGCGCTTGACCATGTAAGGGACTATTTCCATTATCCGGCATTTCTGTTTGATCCAACAGACCCAACACAGACTACTTTGCCTATTTTTTTAACAAGATTTATTACTCATTTTTGTGCACCGGCTTTTAGTTTTCTGGCGGGACTTTCAGCCTTTATGATCGGCAAGAGAAAATCGCCTGCTGAATTATCAGGTTTCCTGCTGAAACGAGGGATTTGGTTGATTTTTATCGAGTTAACAATTATATCATTTGGCTGGCACTTTGACCCTGAATTCAGGCGTAACCCATTACAAGTCATCTGGGTGCTGGGTGCAAGTATGATTGTATTGGCAGGACTTATCCATTTACCTAAAAAAATCATTCTGATATTCAGTATCATCATAATTTTCGGCCACAACTTATTGGATGGCATAGATATCAAAGACAATTTTCTCTGGTCAATTTTACATCAGCGTAATACTCATTTTATAGACAAAACTCATTATTTCAGTACTGTTTACGCGTTGATACCCTGGATTGCAGTAATGTCATTGGGCTATTGCTTTGGTCCGCTTTATGACAGTACTTTTGATGCTTTTAAAAGAAAAAGAATTTTAAACGGTTTAGGTTTAGGAAGCATTCTGTTTTTGTTTATACTAATTGTAATCAATTCATACGGCGACCCTGTAAGATGGACCAATTATGGATATACTGTTAAAACAGTTATGTCAATTTTCAACGTTAGCAAGTATCCACCTTCTTTATTGTATTTACTGATAACATTGGCTGCCGCATTTCTATTTCTTGCCAATACAGAAAAGCTGAAAGGAAATGTTGTTAACTTTTTTTGTGTATTTGGCCGGGTTCCTTTTTTTTATTACATCATTCATCTTTATCTTATTCATTTATTAGCGCTGTTTGCAGCAGAGTACACAGGATTTGGCTGGCAGTCAATGATTTTACCCAAATTTATTACAAGAGTAGAAGCTTTAAAAGGTTATGGTTTCAATTTGATAACAGTTTATGGTATTTGGATAGCTGTTATTTTATTGCTTTATCCGGTTTGTAAAAAATTCGACAAATACAAACAAGCTCATAAAGAAAAATGGTGGTTGAGTTATTTGTAAAATCTAAAATCCAATGCTATGGACACATAAAGTTATGGAGAAGGAAAGGCAGGCGATAAAAACAGTTAGCTTTATTCAGTGGTACTTCGAAAGCGCCTCAACCTGCCGGGGCTTAATGCAGACCGGAACTTCCGTGATAGTGCTTATCAAATTTAAGTTAGTACCATTGTATCCTGTTTATGATTAAATACTTCCAAACAATACTGCTTGTTATTCTATTAACCATCACCAGGGAAAATGCTTCCTCTCAAATGAGAGTGGTGGTATCATCAGACTTTCCGCCACTGGATGTTTGTATCAGTGATTGCCCTGCGGAGCGTATCAGCGACCCGGATGATATTCAGTCGATGGTCCGTTTTCTGCTATATGCTAACGAATTCAAAGTGGAAGGTTTGCTGGCATCTTCAGCAACGTTTGCCAATATCGCAAAAAAGCAAAACATCCTTGATATCTTAGACCTGTATGATAAAGTGGATGAAATACTCATCGAAAAAGATCATCGATATCCCCCCTCCAACTATTTACGTTCGGTAACATTTGAGGGACGCTCTGGAACCTATGGAAAATCAGTAATCAATAATATAGGCGAAGGAAAAGACAGTGAAGCTTCTGAAGCTGTCATTAAAATAGTCGACAAACCAGATAGCCGACCCGTGTGGTTTTGTGTTTGGGGTGATTGCAGCATTATTGCGCAGGCGATATGGAAAGTGCAGCAAACACGCAGCAAAAAAGAACTACATGCTTTTCTGAAACAGATTCGTATTTATCAGATTGCAAAGCAAGATGATACAATAGTATGGCTGATGGAAAACTTCCCGGACCTTTTTATCATCTACAATAAAAATACCTTCGAAGGTATTTTTGGCAGTCCGAACGACCCACTCGGCAATCATCAATGGATCGAAAAAAATATCCGGCAAAACCACGGACCATTAGGAGCTGTGTATCCACTGTCTGCCATGGGTGTAAACGGGCTGAAAGAAGGTGACTCACCCTCATTTATGTATCTTGTTTCTGCAATGATGAAGAAGACTAACCCTGAAGATCCTGGTCAGGAAAACTGGGGCGGACAATTTGTACGCATTGGTAATACCAATCATTGGACAGATGGCATTGGTGCTTCCTCTATTGCTAAATGGAAAAATGAGTACCAGGCAGATTTTGCGAACCGTGCAGATTGGATGATGGTGAGATGAATAGTACAAGAAATATATTACTCATCTGATGCACTCAATAGCAAATAAAAAACATTAAACAGCGATGCTGCATTAGTCATTTCACATGTTCATTTTAACAACCAGATAAAAATGCTGCCATCTGGAATTATCAATATTAATGAAACACCAAATCATCCTGGCAACACAAAATAATTGATGAAACAATATCTTTTGACAACCTTTACTATTCTCTATGCCATTTGCCTGAATGCTCAGGACTTCTCCTACCCCACTCTGCCAATTTCGGGACAGCAAGTGAATGATTTCGTACCGAAACATTATTTTATAAAAGACAGCGCTATTGGCGATCTGAATGCAGACCTTATTAATGATATTGCCCTGGTGATAGAATACAAAGACACCATACCTGAGCGGCGACCCGACGGTGAATTGAATCAGGGAAGTCCAAGGATATTGGTGGTACTGATTAAGAATCATAAAATCAACCATTACGATCTGTTTCTGCAAAACAACACTTTCATTATTCGTTATGGTGAAGGTGGCATGGACCCCGAGGCATATGGAGAGTTGAATATATCAAAAGGTATACTCCAAATCCTGATTTCATTTCTTCGCGGTACCGTCATCTATAAGTTCAGAATGCAGCAAGGTGATTTATGTTTGATCGGTGGTACTACAAGAGGTGTGTCAGGTGGAACTTACTATAGTTTTGATGCAAACTTCAGCACATTCAAAGCGAAAATTGAAGAGTACTCAATAGAGGATAAACAGTCGAAACCAAAATGGATCGTACTTCCTAAAATACCATTAAAAAAACTGCGTGAAATGAAAATGCCTTTGCAGTGGGAGGTTGTAAAAAATCAGTATTTATGAACAGTAGAACGTTACTGCCGGAAAGCCGAATAGCCTCCCAAGAAAAATCCGCCACAGTGGCATGGAAGACACATATAGTTTTTAAACTACGGCCTATATGTCCACCGAAGTGCAAAGGACGAGGATTTAGTTCAAAGAAGCACCACTAAACAGTCCAGTTTTTCTTGACTCAACGAGATTGGTTTATTAATACAGAACAACCCTGATATTTGAAGGTATTGACAATGTCACTTCTTAATTTTTTCGGTTTTCAGTAAGTGAGAACTTAAATGTCACTTCCAGAGAGGCAATTCAGTACTATTCTAGCTGTATTTTTTGTTAGTTAGAAAACAATCCTCCAAAACCGCAATCTTAAAATTAAATATCCCTATCTGCTGGACGCCGAACACGATAGGATAAATGTAACAACTCTGTCATTTGCAATTTATGGAAACTTATACATCTTTAGTTTGCATATTCTGCAAACTATTTGTATCTTTAATTTAATGAAAATCAAAGAAGTTTCTACAGGTAAAGATTTCCAAACAGAAATAATTCCTGTTGAAAAGTCAGACTATAAATCTTTGGTTAAAAGCCGATATTTCTTTGATTGGAAACAGGAACAAAATGAAGAAGTATATAAGCTAGTTATCAAAGGCGAAAATTCAATTTTAGGTCTGATATCATTGGAGAGAGCCCCTGCTGAATGGAGAATTCATATCAGGTTATTAACCGTTTCAAAAGAAAATAAGGGAAGCAAAAAGAAATTCGACAACATCGCAGGGAATTTAATTACTCATGCAGCCAAAATTGCAATTGCTGAATATGGAGAATTAGCCTGTATTTCTTTAAAACCCAAAACCGGGATAGCCCAGCATTATATACACACATATAAAATGAACATTACCGGGGTTACATTAAGCTTAGAGGTACCAGAAATTTTAGACCTGATCAATCTATACGACAACAATTAATAAATAATATTCTATGACTAGTGATTTTGAATATGGTGTAGATTCCAGATACAAAAATAAAAAGGAGAGAGAATCTGATGCTATTGCATTAATGCAAGCACGTTTAGAAAGAATGAAGCATGTTCCCAAAGAGCAAGTTGTCAGGGCAAAACTACTCCAGTTAAAACTGAAAATGGACAATTACCTTAAAGAGCCAGTAAATGATAACAATAGTCATTTTACTGATTTCTTAGAAATATACATTGATGCAGTTTATACTCAACGAAGTAAATTCGCTACCGACATCAATATTACTCCTGTTTTTTTAAGTCAGGTTATTAACAACCATCGTGAGCCTAATGAAGAATTTATTTTAAAGCTCATGATACATTCAGAAAAAGTTTTCAAGAACATATGTGATTTTCAAAAGAAAACCTGGTATCAGGTATATTTTCAAGAAAAAATATCAGATACCATGTCAAGCCAGGAACAGTGGCGACCAAGAATCGAAAAACAAGTAAAACTTAGTGAACCGGTAGAATAATAAATTTGAATGCATCTATTATACAAAAGATGAAGAAATCTAACAAGACACTTTATTAGTTATACTTGATTTTCGAGGAGGCAAATATTGTATTCAAGTCACATCAACAAGTATTTTTGGTGCCATTGATAAATGGATTGATTTACTAAAAGAGCAACGACATGAAATAAAATACCTGGGAGAAAAAACACTTGAAGAATTGAAGGCAAATGCAATGAACAAAGATAATGAACCCATCCCTCTAACAGGGCTTTCAAACATTTGGCATACTATTTACACAACTCAAAAAGGAACTTTCTTCATTAATATAGTTAAGAGAGAAAATAACTAATATGCTACTCCGATGCGTGAAAAAACATTAATGCTAATAACAACAATTTTAGTAAGCATCGTATCGAGAGGCCAGGAAACGATCTGCCATGATCAAAACCTGGGCGATATTGTCTTTAAGAAAAATAATGTAAAACTGCGGTCTGCTGCAATAGTGCACTTTTATTGAAAGCCGTTTACGAATTGACGAACATAAAACATCTTTACTATCCACCGCCAACTGCGCTACAGTTCATTCCTTTAAAATGAAAATACTTCTCCCATTCATATTACTCTGCCTAACCGCTACAAATACTGTGGCACAGGAAACTAATGAAATCATTCCCAGAACTTCTCTAAATGACACAATACGAAAGTTCATCGCCAACAATTCTATCACTGATACTCTAACCTACTTTTTAAATGGTAAAAAAGTGGATATCACGAAAACGTATATTGACATTGATGATATAAAAAGCATATCAGTACCTGGCCTGCGTGAATCAGAATCAATGTCCGGAAACTTACTTAATTCCAAAGAACTGCATATTATCACCAAAAATGAAATAGAACTGATCTCTGTGCTGGAGCAAATAAAAACGAAAAACTTTGATTCTGGCCAGATTACCTCTTTAAAATTGACTATAGACAATGTTGATATTTCAAATCCCGATATTATGTTGGATAGTGCTATAGACATTATTTTTTTGAACACAGGTGATGTTCACGATCCAAAGCCTTCAGGTCAAAAAAGTAATTTTATTGGCGTGATAATATTTACAAATTTAAAAGCGAAAAGAAAGATCGGCAGCCACCATTGAATTTTATGGTTGCTGAATTATCCATTCTCATTTCAACGACTTTCAGAGAAGACTCATCCAGCACCTTCAATTTGCGGTAGCGTATAAACTTCATCGCCAGGTAGTATCTCTCCCACCCTACGACCCTAATGCATAAGTCTTTACATTACCGATATCCCTTTACGTTAGCTGCGTTTTAAAACAAAAGAAATACAATTGATAAGAAAACTTGTTTACCCGAAAGAGATTGCATAGCTTTCTTACATCTATTTTAAAAAAAATAACTCATGAGTATACCTGCACAAAATGTGTATCGCAACACGGCCATTTTTATCATACTCATTATTATTGGTGCACAGTGGGGATTTTATATCCCTTATACCAGCCAGTTTCCGACGTTCAAGGATTCCACCATGATTATCCATATTCATGGTGCGCTGTTAATGATCTGGTTGCTGCTACTGGTGGTACAGCCAATGCTCATTCATCTGAATAAGGCAAAATTGCACACGACGATTGGTAAATCATCATACGTGTTGGGGCCATTGATTATTTTATTCATTTATCTAGTGGGAAAGGGATCGTTTAATAGATCAATTGGTAAGATACCGGAAGAAATGAACCTGGCTATCATGGCACTGGATGTGCGCGGCCTTTTCTCTTTCGCTATCATTTGGGCGCTGGCCATGATCAACCGCAAAACACCATCTGCACACATGCGGTATATGATTGCCACCGGCATACTGGGTATCGGTCCGGGTGTGGGCCGTGGCCTTATCAACAGCTTTGATTTCTCATTGTGGTCAGCTCTTGCCATTACAGATGTACTAGGACTGGTGATTGTAGGTGTTCTGCTGTGTGTGGATATCGTGAAGAAAAACAACTATAAACCATTCCTCGTGGTATTCATGCTCCTGCTGGTGGGCGCTATAATCTGGCAGCTCAGGGACAGCAGCCTGTGGCAAACCGTCGCGCGTAATTATGTTGCTTTGCTGTATTGATTACTGGTTTGTTAATTTCAATCGGTTCTTTTTGCAGTCAGATAAATTTTCCAGAATTTGTATATAACCCGTGCTCGCATTCGGGAATTTCATGAAAACACTCCTGATAATAATACCTACATTATTTTGCCTGATAAATTTTGCAAATGGACAAACGCGTTACCGAGACACAACAATTACAAGTAATAAAATTAGATTGACTATTTGTACTAAAGACCTGGATAGCAATTTAATTTTGCTGACTTCAAGAACTGCTTCGCACACTGTACTTAGTGACACAATCGATAGAATAGGATTAGCTGAAATAATATTTACCGACTTCAATAAAGACAGCTATTTTGATATCATGTTAAGCTATTATGGCAATAACCCCACATATTTCCTATATCTATTTGATCCCGCTGGTAACATATTCAAGGAAATCGAAGGCTTCATGAAATATCCTGATGCTGTTCAACTAAAATCAAACCCAAAATACTATTATTCATATCGTAGAGCAGGCTGCGCAGATTTGAATTGGGTTAGCGATCTTTTTAAAATTGTGAATTTTGAAATCATTCAGGTGGGACACATAGATGGACAAGGTTGTAATTTTGAAGTGACTCAAAATCCTCAGGTAATTGAAATATACAAAATGATTAATAATGATGAAGAGCAGGGAAAACTTATCTCAAAGCTACCCTACTTAAAACATATTCCACACAATGGCTACAAGTGGGAGTTTATTGAAAAATACTGGAGTAGAAATTATCAGAAATTCGACTAAATTTAATTGTTGATACTAAAAGTCAAAAACAATATACTTTTTTTAGCCATAATAGTTAGCTATCAATAATTGGAATGGCTACAAACAACCGACTTAAAGATGTTTATATACCTCGTACTCCATCTTCCTCCACATATCCTCCCCTTCAAAAGTAATTCAAATGAAACAAAATATTTTCAGGTCATAGCTGACATATGTTTTGACAATGCAAATAATGATGTATATTTGTGACTGATTAGTCAATCATGAAATGGAAAGAAAAGATTTAATCCTTAAAGCGGCCCTTAAACTATTTGTGGACAAGGGTTTCCACGGTACAGCTACAGGCAAAATAGCACAGGAGGCAGGTGTGGCTAATGGCACACTTTTCCAGTACTTCAAGACAAAAGATGAACTGGTAATTGCTTTGTACATCCATATCAAGGACGAGTTAGCGGAATACGTTTCAAAAAACACAGCAGGTAATGCCGACATTAAAGAAACTATAAAATCTCAAATCCTATCTACTTTGTATTGGGCTTTGGACAATCCTGTTAAATTCCAATTTATTCAACAATTGCATACTTCACCCTATATCGGACAAGTTGAACAAGAAGTTTTATACAAACAAATCGAACCGCATTTAACACTTATTCATAAAGGAATTAAACAAGGTATTTTAAAACCGTTACCTGCTGACCTTATTTATTCATTACTGAGCAATCAGGTTTTCGGATTGTATCAGTTTATTACATCAAAGAAATTCTCAAAAGCAAAGCAAAACGAAACTATTCAGACAACATTCGAAATGTTGTGGGATATGTTGACATAATTTTTTTATCTACAATTACGACTGATTAGTCAATCGCCAATTAAAAGTATCAAAAAAAAAATGAAAAAAGTAGCCTTAGTCACCGGAGTATCATCTGGCATCGGAAAAGAAACTGCAAAATTATTAGTTGAAAATGGATTTATCGTTTATGGTGCTTCCAGGAGAGTAGAAAAAATGAATGACCTGAAAGAGATAGGAGTTAAACCTCTTATGATGGATCTCGCTGATGATACCTCAATTGTTAATGGAGTAGCTGAAATACTTAAGAATGAAAAACGTATTGATGTTGTAGTTAATAATGCTGGTTATGGCTCGTATGGTGCACTGGAAGATGTGCCAATATCAGAAGCAAAATACCAATTTGAAGTAAATATTTTTGGATTGGCAAGATTGACACAGCTTTTGCTACCTGCAATGAGAACACAACATTCAGGAAAAATTATAAACGTTTCATCTATTGGAGGTAGTTTCGGTGAACCTCACGGATCCTGGTATCACGCATCGAAATATGCTTTGGAAGGATTGAGTGACAGTTTGCGAATGGAATTAAAGCAATTCGGAATAGATGTAGTTATTATTAAACCTGGAGCAATTTTAACGGAATGGAATACTATTGCCCGGGAAAACTTAATGAAAGTCTCTGGAAATACAGCCTATAAGGATTTAGTTCAGCGGCACGTCAAGATGCTGGCCAAAGCAGACAACAGTGGTTCATCGCCTAAAATTGTTGCAGCAACAATATTAAAGGCAGTGAAATCAAATAAACCAAAAACCAGATATGCGACTGGAAGGGGCGCGACAATTGTTTTGCTTTTAAGGCGCATTTTATCCGACAGATTATTTGATAAAGTTATTTTAAGTATGATGCGTGAATAATTCATGAACAACTTATCTAAAAATGAATTTTTGAAGTAAATGGACAAAATAACTTTCAGACAACATCTTGACGTTGCGATGACTATTACATAAATTTATTATCCCGATTTTACTCCAAACAAAAAAAGTCATTATGTCGTTTCAAGCATACATAGACCACATAAAAGCCAAGACAGGGAAGACACCTGCTGATTTTAAAAAAATGGCTGAGAAAAAAAAATTCATCATCAACGGAAAGCTTAACCCTGCAATAAAAGCATCTGAAATTACAAACTGGCTTAAAGAGGAATTCAAATTAGGACACGGACATGCAATGGCTATTTATTCGACGCTTAAAGGAAAAACCGGGTAAATAGAAAAACAACGAAGTGGTAAGTAAAGCATAGCCTACCGTACGGATATTTCGTTTTTTTTTCAATTTTTCGGTCCCCTTTCTATACATGTTTCTCAAGTTTAATTTCAACCGCATTCCTCTCCCGGTTGTTGCCTCCATATTCGAATCAGTCTGTCTGTATTTCGCAAAGTTTTTCCACTTGGTCCATCGAATCACCCCTTCGTGATTAACTTACACCAATTGCCACATCATAGCTTCGCAAAACTCGCTCACCAACAAAGTCAAAAAAACATCCATTTTAAGATTGAAATCTTATCAGAATTAATTAGCTTTTGATAAATATGAATGAAGATGCCTGTGTATAAAAGCTTCTTTTGGAAAAAATAACTTGTCGAAAATTCTTAAACTAAGTAAAGCATTGTCCAGCATTTTCTACACATGGAATTTCATTTAAAATCAGTTACCCCGTAAAGTAATCTTTATGAGCAATTACAAAAACATACCCCGCAACAGACGTTCGTTTTTGAAGCATTCGGGTATTGCCTTGATCGGCAGTACACTGGCTTATCAATCCGGCTTTTCTTCACCTTTAGGCAGTTCAAAAAAAGACACACTGAAAGTTGGCTTAATTGGTTGCGGCGACAGAGGATCCGGTGCTGCCCTACAGGCTTTGCGTGCCGATCCTGATGTTGTTTTAACTGCGATGGGCGATGTTTTTGAAGATCGGTTAAATAGCTCCTACCAGGAACTCGTTAAAGAAGCAGGCGACAAAGTGAAAGTAAGTCATCAAAATAAGTTCGTAGGCTTTGATGCGTATCAAAAAGTTATTCAGTCAGGCGTAGACGTAGTGTTATTAACCACGCCACCAGGATTCCGGCCAGATCATCTAACAGCGGCAATAGATGCGGGCAAACACGTTTTCTGTGAAAAGCCCGTTGCGGTTGATGCGCCTGGTGTACGCAAAGTTTTAGCAGCCGCCAAAAAAGCAAAAGAGAAAAACCTTTCTATCGTTTCCGGCTTTTGCCTTCGGTATGATTCTGGCAACAGGGCAGCTTTTGGTAAAATATTGAAAGGAGACATCGGTGACATCAAAACGATATCTACATTTCGTAATGGAGGCGAACTCTGGTATAAACCCCGTCAGCCGAACTGGACAGATATGACCAATCAAATGCGGAACTGGTACTACTACAATTGGCTCTCCGGTGATTTCATTGTTGAAATGACTGTACACAGTCTAGATATGATGTCGTGGGCAATGAACGATAAAATGCCCATTAAAGCCATTGGTACGGGGGGTCGACAGGTACGCGTAGACGAAAAATATGGTAACATCTATGATCATTTCGCGATAGAATTTGAGTATGCAAACGGCGTAAGAGGATTTCACTTTGCCCGGCAGCAGGAAAAGACATCAAGTCGCAATACAGTGGAGGTGTTTGGTTCGGATGGTATGGCATTGATCAATGTTGGTCGGAATCAGCAAATCACGGGCAAAGATTCCTGGAAGTATACAGGCCCTGTAAATGACATGTACCAAACAGAACACGATGAACTTTTTGCTTCTATACGAAATGGCAGACCCATGAATGATGGCGAGTGGATGGCTAATAGCAGTATGATTGCCATCCTGGGCCGGATGGTCGCCTATACGGGACAAACTTTAACATGGGAACAGGCTCTGAATTCCAACGAAGTTTTAGGACCAAAGACGGAGGATTATTCCTGGGATCTCAAATGGAGCGGGCCACCTGTTGCCAAACCTGGCATCACTCAATTTACCTGATAATTTTTTAATACGGATAAACGAACGTCAATCAAAATATCAAAAATGAGACTAGCCATACACGTTATTGTTATTGCAGTTCTGGTCTTAAACAGTAGTTACTTATTGAACGCACAATCAATTACTGTTGTATTTGGAAGCGAACTGGAATTAGGCATGGCCCGTTCTGGTACTAAAAATATCAGGAAACCTATAAACTGGATAAACGTAAATACGAATCCGGATACATGGAAGACCAATAAAGATTTACTGATTTGTACGGGTCAACCCATTGGGGTGATGAGATCCGAAAAGCAATACGAGAATTTTATCCTGGAAGTTGAATGGAGGCATATGCAGGCGGGTGGCAATTCTGGTGTGTTCGTTTGGAGTGATGCAAAGCCCGGTGAAGAATCCCGTTTACCGGGTGGAGTGGAAGTTCAAATGCTCGAACTTGATTGGGTCAACCAGAATACCCGTGACGGAGTACAACCGCCGATTGCATATGTGCATGGCGAATTATTTGGCGTGGGAGGAGTTGTAACAATCCCTGATAATCCGAGAGGCGAAAGGAGTAAGTCGATCGAAAACCGCTGTAAAGGAAAAGGAGAATGGAATAGCTATACAGTTGTATGCGTGGATGGCGTGATTAAACTTTCTGTGAATGGAAAGTTCGTCAATGGTATCAGTAAGTCAACTGTTAAAAAAGGCTACCTGTGCCTGGAATCAGAAGGTGCTGAAATACAATTCCGCAATTTGAAGATTACGGCGCTTCCTTGAATTTGGTGAATATGTGAATGTGTCAATGACTCAAATACTATGGGCTAAAAGCCCATAGGTTGTTTTATTGGCTAAAGCCATTGAACCTTTGGGCTAAAAGCCCATTAGAAAATTTAAGCTGAAAGCTCATTGAAATTATTCCAGAATAAAATTCTTGTCTTGATTGGGGCCGCCATCGCCGTGATGATCCAGATAAGTCTGAATCATCTCATCAGTGATATTACCGCTACTCCATGCACCATAACCTATACCCCAAAAATGACCTCCGTAATATCTTCGCTTCACCTCAGCAAATTCTTCCAAAAGCAACTTCGCACTTCTTCCCTTCAAACGTCTAACCAAATCACTTATAGATAACTTTGGCGGATAGCTCAAATGCAGGTGAACGTGATCCTTACTCACCACGCCTTTCAAAATCCGAACATCCAAACTGTCACACGTTTGTCGCAACAAATCACGACACCTCAACTGCACATCTCCCCTCAACACACTGTAACGATACTTTGTACCCCATACTATATGAACATGCAACTGGTGAACACTGTGAGTTCCTCTCCGATTATCATCCATCTTCAAATTTAGGAGATTTGTAGAAGCTAAAGCCTTGCCCTAAAGGGCATAGCTTCGCTAGCGGTTTGAGACCAGTGAATAGACAGCAAATAGTAGGATAAATTGAAGGCTATACAATTGTCTTGACGTCTCATTCCGCTCGAGTGAAAAAACTTCTATTCTCTTTTGAATGTTGTTGAAAATAAGAATCGGATAGGATCAAACTTTACAGCTTCTGTGGAATTGCCGCCCTGGGAACATCTACCACATAGGGACATAGGGGACTTAGAAATTTCTCTCGTATTC
>JANPJC010000113.1:0-10468 GCA_031425315.1 Chitinophagales bacterium | reverse complement strand
TCACACCAAACTTTCATTACATACATATCTGTATCTATAAATAAAATCGGGTTCCCGGCAGATGAACCGGTGGTGTCGTCTGAAATTTTTATTACTTCTTTCAAACAGTTGTCTTCTTTCTCCAACTGACCTTTAGCAATCGTCAGCAGGTCGTTGTAAGTATAATCCATTCCATTTTCCAGCAGATATTCCCTGGCGAACTCTGCACACCATATTGTTTGAAAATTCGCTGCGAGCTGTGTACATAATGTACTCTTACCTGTAGACTCAGGTCCAATAATCACCACTTTCAGTGGTTTGACTTTGCTGACTGTGCTGTTGCTTTTTCTCTCCATTCTTTTAATCCATAAAAGGCCAGCAACAATAATACGAGATAATATACACTGGTGAAAACATATTGTTTTACAAAATATAATGGGATGGAAGCAAAATCTGTTGCAATCCACCAGATCCAGCTTTCTACTTTTTTCCGCGTCATCAGCCACATTCCTGTGAATGCGGTTGCCGAGGCAAATGCATCCGCCCATGGAATTGCACCGGGATAAAAATTTTGCTTTAAATAGTTCAGTGCAAAATACAGGGCAGCATAAATCAACCCGAAAAATATCAGCTGCTCTATCCATTGTTTTTTTGTCGAGAAAGTGATATGAACCAGTGATTCCTTCTGTTCATTTCTTTTGGCCCAAATCATCCAGCCATAAACACTCATTATAGTGTAATACAAGTTTACTGTTGCTTCGCCATACAAATGTTGCTTTATACTGAGATAGATATAGATGATAGTATTAATAAGGCCTACCGGGTAAACGAGAATATTTTCTTTTTTAGAGTACCACACACTGGCTATTCCGGTAAATACTGCTATGTACTCCAAAATTGAAGTACTGCGAATTCCTACTATAAACTGATCGAGTATACTTTGCATCAGATAATAAAAATCCTCACTAATTTTTACCTGACCTAATGAATCTTTGCTTTTATTTACGTGCACTCAACTACTTCCCATTATGAAAATCCCAATGTTAGGAGCCGGCATGGCTGGTCAGCCATGGCTGCAGATCTCGCAAAAGAGCATGAGGTAACCGCATTTGACATCAGTGAAAAAGGTTTATCAAAACTAAAAAAAAGAGATGCGAACATTCATACTACTGTAGCGAATTTGCAACAGTATTCCCTTTATCCCACCTGGTTCAATCATTTCGATTTGCTGGTTGCTGGTTGAAACAGCCAATACAGGTTATAAGTTTTAGGTTATAGGTTTTAAGTTTAACCTGATTGATAATTGCAGAGCAAATGTTTGTTGTGCTTTACAATTGTATTCTTCCCGTGTATACATTCCCGTGATTTCCGTCTTACCGGCGAAAAAAGAACTGGCTGTTCTCCGCTCAACTCAAAACCTCCGTAAACCTCCGTGGCCGAAGAAAAGTCTTTAGTCGGAAGTATTAAGTCTTTAGTCGTAGATAAAAAAACGGGTGTTAAAAATTTCATCAATGAAAAAAGCGGATCGTAAAATCCGCCTTTAAAAAAATTTATGACAAATGTTATTCCGCTTCAGCCACCACTTCATTCACTTCCGGTATCATCCTTTTCATCATTCCTTCAATACCGGCTTTAAGCGTAATCATAGACGAAGGACAACCGCTGCAGCTTCCCTGCAACATTAGTGTAACAACTCCATCGTCAAATTTTTTAAACTGTATTGCGCCACCATCCATTTCAACAGCAGGCTTCACGTAGTTCTCAAGTAATTCTTTTATACGTTTTACAACGTCACCATCTTCTGATAAAACGATATTGGTACTTTCCTGCTTAACTGTAGTTACTTCGTCTTCATTGATCACCGCTTTTCCTTCTTCAAGATATTCCTTCAAAAAAGTACGGATGGATGGTTTCACATCATCCCAATCAGTATCAGGAGTCTTTGTTAAAGTAACAAAGTTGCTCGCAATGAAAACGCTTTTTACAAATGGAAACGCGAACAATTCAATAGCCAACGGTGATGGCTTCGCACTGTCAACATCTGGAAAATCGATGCTTTTGCCCGGGTAAAGTAATTTGTTTGCCACAAACTTCATTGTTTCCGGATTGGGGGTCATTTCAGTATATATGCTGATGACGAGATTGCCTGTTTTTATCATAACCTCAAATTTCTGATTAAGTATACAAAAGTAACACCCTATGTTGATTTTTGGTTGTTTGATTTTTCGGGATGCTGAATTTCACAGAAATAAAACGTTAATTATCACATTTTCACCACTTTAGCCAGCCCTTTTTTACTGAGATCAAAGGCTAAATCTATTAATTAGAATCAGAACCGGAAACATCACCGCAACCCCTTCCTGAAGCTGATCATTAATCCTCTGATTGTCAAACCTTAGGCGGAATAAGCTTATAAACCACGGGCGTAACGATCCTTGATAAAACCGTTGACGAAATTAACCCGCCGATCAACACCAGTGCAAGCGGTGAAATCAAAGGGTTGCTGTTCATTGCTATCGGAATCAATCCGCCAATGGCTGTTAAACTCGTAAGCACAATCGGAAGAAACCTTATTTCTCCCGCTTCCCTTATCGCTTCATCAAGAGTTTTTCCTTCGCTTCGTAGCTGATTGGTGAAATCAACCAGCAGAATTGAGTTTTTAACTTCAATACCAGCCAGTCCTATAAAGCCGATTGTGGCAACAAACGACATCGGATTTCCTGTCAACCATAACATCACCACACCACCAATGATTCCCAATGGGATCACAGACAGTACAATCAGCATGCTTTTAAATGTTTTGAATTCAAGCAATAAAACCATGATGAAAAGAAATATTGTTGCGATTACAACTGTCATAAAACTGCCGCCGAACGCCTGTTGCTGACTTTCAACTTCTCCTGCAAACTCCCAACGATATCCTTCAGGAAGATTCAAAAGGGAAGCATTTTCAGCGAATGATTTGGTCAGATTTTCAGATAGATAACCCTTATCATTAAATGCTGATACTACCACAAATCTCTTTTTGTCGAAGTGTTTGATAGTGGAAGGCGATGATTCAAACTCCAGATCGGCAACCTGGTTCAATGGTACAGCAGAACCCATTGCGTTGTTAATATAGATGCCATTGAAAGTACTTAGTGTTGCGAATTTTTCGCGGGGTGCATTTACCAGTATATTGTATTCGTCTCCTTTTTCATTTGTATACTTTCCAACTTCGAGACCCGCTACTGCAAGCCTTACCGTTTTATCCATATCGGCTGTTTGAATACCCATGCTGCGCGACTTGTCGGTATTGATTCGAAGGCGCAAATCAGATTTTAAGACACCCACCTCGTTTTTCACATAAATAGCGCCGGGCGTATTTTTGAGAATGGATTCCGCTCTGCTTGCCAACACCCTTAAGGAATCCAGGTTATCACCAAAAATTCTGATCGCAACAGGTGCTTCAACTGGCGGCCCCTGTTCAAAATCTTTCACTTCTATTTTCACACCGGGAACAGTAAAAAACTTCTGTCTTAATTTATCAATCAGTTGTTTCTTTTTAGCCGGCGAAGTGTTGGAGTGAAGCTGAACAAAAAATTGAGCATAGTCAGGTTTTTCATTCTCCGGTATTTCGTTATAGTAAATTCTCGGATTTCCTTTTCCAACATTTGTTGTAAAATATTCTACTTCATGCTCCTTCTTCAGTTCAGTTTCTACATATCGGGCCATTGCGTTAGTAGTTTCCAGGTTACTCTGCAAAGGCATATTGACGTTAACCAAAAACTGAGGCTTTTCGGAATTGGGGAATAATTTAAATCCAATAATTCCAAATACAGAAAGTGACGCAGCAAACAGCCCGAATGCAATTACAAGAGTGAGGATGGGGCGGCCCAAAGCTTTATCGAGCAATTTGGTATAACTGCCGCTGATTAATTTTTTTAATCCCCGCATAAAAATATTTCCTTCAGGACTATGTTCTGTTTTCAAAACTCTGCTGGCCAGAAAGGGGACAATAGTTAACGAAACAATCATTGAAGCCAGTACTGATGTAATGACTGCGAGAGGCAAACCTCTGATAAATTCCCCGGATGCTTCCGGAAGAAAAACCAATGGCAGGAATGCGATAATCAGCGCGGCCGTACAGCCGATAACAGCTAAAGTAATTTGCTTTGTTGCTTCAATTGCAGCACTTTTTCTTGAGTGCCCTTCACGCAACCATCGTTCGATGTTTTCCACTACCACGATACTGTCGTCGACCAGCAAACCGAGGGCAACAACGAGTCCTACTATACTCAATTGATTGAGCGAAATCCCCAATGCGTTTAATGCTACTATTCCTAATCCCAAAGAAAGCGGAATAGCCACCATTACTACAATTGATGCCCTTCCTCCAAGCGGCAGGAGTGTAATCAACACCAGCCCAATTGCAATCATGAAATCAAATCCTAAACCTCCCAGGCGTTTACTCACATTATCGGCCTGATCAAAATGCTTAATCATTTCAATATTGGGTGGTAGCTTTTTTTCAAACGCCTTGATGACGGGAAGATATGCATCCTGTGTCCGGCTAATGTTTTCACCGCCTTTTTGTGCCGCCGTAATAAACACACAGCGGTGGCCATTTAATCTTGTGATATGTTTCTGCTCGCCATCGCTCAGGTTAACATCGGCTACATCTTTTAAATATACCAGCTGCCCATTGCCACTGAACACCACCGTGCTTTTAATTTCATCAATGTCTCTGTATTTACCGCTGGTTTTTATATTGAAACTTTTTGTGCCCACCCTTACACTTCCACCTGGAATATTTGCTGCCTCACTCTGAATACTTCCCAAGACGGCATTCAACGGAATTTTAAGCTGCGCTATTTTTTCAAGTCTGAGATCCACCCGCACAACCTGTTCAGGAACACCGTGAAATTCAACTTTTTTCAGGCTCTTGATTTTTTCAAGCTCCTCCTTTAGTTGTTTCGCCGCCTCTTTCATTTTTTCATTAGATGCATTTTCAGAAACTAATGCAACCTGTAACACATTCACGTCGGTAGGTGTTACTTTTTTTACTTCAATACTGTAAACATCATCTGGAATTTCTGTGCGGAGTGCATTGACCTCTCTTACTAATTCCTGGTATTTTGCTTCAACATCACTTTCATATTTATACTCCACTTCAATAACAGCAACGCCGTCGTCGATTTTTGTTTTTATCTGCTTAATATTTTCAAGCTCACTTACTTTTTTTTCAATTGGCTTCACTACCAACTCTTCTAAATCCTGCGGACTTGTACCGGGATAAATTATTACAATAGGATATTGAGGTGGATTGATTTCTGGATCTTCTGCCCTGGGCATATTAACCATTGTGGTAACACTCACTACAATTATCATGAGGAACATCACCAGGGTAAGCTGATAGTTTTTAACAAAAAATGATGTGAGGCGCATTGTAATATTTTTTTGATTGAAAATTAATAAGTGGACAGAGCGGTGCCGTTCTGCAACCCGTTGCAGTTCTATCAAATCAATTAATAATTAATCAGCAATTGTGATAGTAGCACCGTCGTTCAAGTAAGGGCTACCTGAAATAACAACGTATTCAAATCCTTCCAATCCGCTATCAATGTATACCATTTGTTGACTGATTTCGCCGATTTGGACCTGCACGCGCTTCACTGTTTTCTTATCATTAGTAACAAAAACAAATCCTGATTTCCCATTTGCTTCCAGTAGTGCCTCATATGGTATACTATAACCCGTGATATTTTTTTTGACTTTAATGGTTGCCTTACCAAACATACCGATCGCAGGTTGAAGATTTCCGAAATTGACCTGCAGCTCTGTTTCGAAAACACCACTTACGGGATCAGCCGACAATGCTTTCCTGCTCACTATTGCATTAAAATCTTTACCGGGGTAAGCATCAAATTGAATGATGGCTTTATCTCCGATATTTACTGATGCCCATTCCTTATCAGTTAATCCAACATTCAAAATCCACTTGCTTGAGTTTGAAACAGCACTGGCTATAATAACGGGACTGCCCGGATCAGCCAGCTCTCCTTCATTTTTCATTTTTTTTACAACGAATCCATCAGCAGTTGAATAAATCTTTGCATATTGCTGGTTGAACCCTATTTGTTGCATGCTTTGTTGTGCGATGTCCATCCCGGTTTTTGCATTTTGCAATTGCTCGAGTGTAGCAACACTGTCCCTGTAAAGATTATTAACACGTTCGTAATCGCGTTTTGCCTTTTCCAGCGAAAGCTGTACCTGCTGTACCTGCGCTGAAATTTCGGCTGATTTCAGGGTTGCCAGAAGCTGACCTTTTTTTATCAGTTGTCCTTCGGTAACAAATATTCTATCAATCACGCCGCCGATTTTAAAAGACAACCTCGCTTCATTTTCAGTAGCCAGTTGGCCGGATACTTTAATTGAGTGCTCATTGTTATTCATAAGCACCGGAGAAAGTTTAACCGGAATATTGTTGTCTTTTATAAGCGGCTTCTGCTGATTAGCCTTTGAGCCACATGCAACGGAGAAAAAAATAATTGTGACAAAAATTAATACGTTTCGCATAACAGTTATTTTTAGTTCATTTTATATGATGATGTCTGACGTTCGAAATCGGCCATGGCGGCAAGAAATCTGAATTTGCTGAGTGCCGATTGGAGTTGAGATTGAGTGAGTTGATTTCGTGCATCCAGTAATTCGATATAAGTATTAATTCCTTCTTTGAAACCCCGATCAATTAGTTTGAAGTATAATGATGATGATTCTTCCTGACTTAATGATGCGATATAATTGTTATAAAAATTTCTCGCATTGCTGCCACTATTAAATGCGGCAAGCTGCAATTGATTTCGGGTATTGGTTGTAGTAAGATCAAGTTGTTTAAGATCCAACTCCGCCTGCTTCACAATATAAAGATTACGATTACCTGAAAATATAGGTACAGTTACCTGCAGTCCCCCCATATAAAAGAAGGATTGATTATTCACCCTGAACTTAAAATCCTGCGCAGCGAGGTCTAGAAAACCATTCAGTTTTGGTGTACGGAAAGACTTTTCCATCTGTATCACCTGGTTGTTAATTTCCCTGGCAATCATAAGATTTTTAAACTCTTCTCTTCTTACCACATTACTTACCTGCTCTTCGGCTCCGGAGAAGGTTAGTTCCTGCATCGGCGGATCCTGTTCATCTATTGCATCATTGATGCTCCTGTTTAATAACACATTGAGATAAGCACGCGCTTTGTTGTGTTCATTTTTCGCATTCTGGAGCTGTGCCTCAACCGATTGAACTTCTG
The DNA here is from genome assembly GCA_031425315.1 of Chitinophagales bacterium. Classification (GTDB taxonomy): domain Bacteria; phylum Bacteroidota; class Bacteroidia; order Chitinophagales; family Chitinophagaceae; genus Pollutibacter. The sequence goes on along the minus strand of JANPJC010000113.1, from coordinate 3,201 downwards.
ATTCTGCCCGCGAAACATAAGCCGGCAAGCCCTTTCCATTGTCTAATAATGATTGATTGAGTTTAAGATTTTGCCTAACCACGTGCAAAGCATTTTCATATATGCTGATTGCTTTTGCTGACATCAGCACTGTGTAATAGGAGGTTTTGATTTCGCGGATCAACTCACGCTTATATATCACCACTTCATTCTCTCTCAACCTTATCTCGTGTTCCTTAATGTTTCTATTATACCGGAGATCAGTATTAATAATTGGAACTGTGGTCTTCACTCTTACATCATAAAAATTGTTTGGTAAAAACTGTTCTTCCACATTATTTATGTTTGGAAATTTTTCACTACCGGTGAGCTGATTTAGTGTTTGATATACCGGATTGAGTAAATCACCTACCGGCAAATTAATCGCGCGGCCTCCTTGCGAAAGAGTGTACGATCCCTCAAACCAGGTGGTGGGGAGGTACAAACTTTTCGCTTCCTTAAGTGCCAGCAAACTTTTTTCGAGAGTGATATTTTTTTGCTGAAGTACTACATTGTTCGCAAGCCCATCTCCTATATATTTTTCAAGTGCTGGTTGGGCGTACAAAATGTTTGATGCAAGGAGAATGATTAAAAAAGCAAATGAATTTGTTGCAGCTTGTAATAAAGTTTTGGTTATCCGATTCATATAATCACCGTTTAAGTAATGAACATTGTTCAGTAACAAGACAAAAAAAAGGCGCTACCCTTTATCCAACATTTCTATAAAAATATTGAAGCCATTTTCAAGTAACACGCTTGATTCAACATCGTCAAAAGCGTTACATCTGTCGCGACAATAAAGAGCACACATGCCATGCATTGTCGACCAGATATAGAACGCCATATAGTCAACATTCTTTCCCTGAAACTTACTTATAGCCTGGCAATCTCTTATCACAGCTTTCAAATGGTCCAAGGTGCGATCTCCCATTTCCCATTTATCTTTTAACTCCATATTCATCGGCGCCTGCATGATAAACATCAGGTCATAAAAATCCCTGTTTTGCTTTGCAAAATCCATATAAATACGACCCATAGTTTTGAGCCGTTCATAGGGGTTTTCAACAAACTGCAATGGAGCCATTTGCGAAATCAGTCTTTTAAAACCCTCTTCGTGCAGCGCATGGAAAATGTCATCTTTCTCTTTAAAATAGAGATAGATGGTTCCCGGACTATATTCAATTCTCTCAGCAATGGTACGGATGCTCGTTAGCTCGTATCCCTTTTCCAGAAATATCGCTTTGGCCGCTTCCAGTATTAACTGGCGCATCTCTTCTTTTTCACGTTGCTTTCTGGTCGCTACCGTCATAATTAAATATTCACCGTAAAGATAATGAACACTGTTCAGTATTTCCAAATAATAATTTCCTTTTCTTAAAAAATGTTATTCCCCGCAAATATTGGCTCCGCCGAAAACCACATTTTCCGGTAAGAAAAGTACATTTCTGTGAGGGAAAAATACATTGGAATTGATCTGAAAAACCTATTTTTTTGCTTCGCGCGCCAGGTGTCAGACACCTTCGCAACGATTGTTCATACGGTAAGCTTCGAGGTGTCTGACACCTAAAAAAAATGCATGGCCCGAGGACCATGCATTTTAATATCGAGGTTTTCCAATACGATTACCTGTTCAGGATAAACCTTGAGTGATATCGCTTACCGTTCTTTTCAATTTCCACGATATAAGAACCGTTTGCGAGATTCCGTGGTAAAGCCACCTTCAACAATAAGCCCGCACGTTCTGGCTGGGTTTGCTGATAAACTACTCCACCCTGGATACTCAATATTCTAACCTGAAGTTTTTCTGACACACCTGCTTCTTTAGGGAATTCCATGAAGAGCGTACCGCTGTTGTTTGGATTTGGATACAGCATGAAGCTGTAGTTGTTTTTGTTGATATTGATAGTGCGGGTAGTTGAGTAGCTGATATTGCCACTGTTACGGTCTACTGATTTCAGTCGGTAGAATGATGTACCTGAATGTGGATCGATATCTGCAAATCTTCTCACCGGCAATTTCAGATCCTTCTTCGTTACCACAGTTGATTGCATTTCCTCATACAGTTTACCGTCTTTCGATCTTTCGATTGTATACACCGCATCCTTATCTGAAGCAGGCGTCCAGTTCACTTCTACACTGCTGTTATTCACCTGTGCATCAAATTTACTTTCAGTAGCCACTCTTGTATTACCACTGCTTGTAGCATTGCTTATAATTTCTATTCCCGAAATCTTAGCATTGTCAACAAGTGAAGTGAGTGATATGCTCATCAAGCCGTCTGTTACATTCACGTTGGTAAACGTTTCAATAACTGCTTTTGTACCACCGCCAGCTTTCGCAACGATATCATAGTTTGACAACACACCCTGATTATTTTCAACCGCAACATTAAATATCCTGTTGCCTGGTGTTGTCCAGAATATTTCAGCGAAGTGAAGTTTCACTGTATACAGTCCATTAGGAACAGGTACGCTGTATGTTGTATTACCCCAACGTTCGTTATGGTACAACAGGTCGTTTGTCGTGTTGTCAATCGGTTGTTGCTGTCCGTAAGCATTCCCTCCAGAGAAGTACTGATCAGCTGACCAAACCTCTGTTCCAAATGTATGACCGGGACCACCTGCTGCTATTCTTAACAGTGTTGTTGGTGTGGGAGTGCCTGTTACATCGACTTTAAATTCATCTTCCACAAATAATCCATCGCTGTCAAGTGCTTTCACTTTGATATTTGCTGTACCTGTTAAGCCAGGTGCAAATGTGAGTGTAAGGTTGCTTCCGGTGATTGTGGCAGCAGTAATCATTGCAGCGTTTGTATTTCCACTTACACTCAATGTAAGGTTACCTGCGCCTTTATCATCAGTGAACACGTTAGTAAGGTTTATCACCAGAGTTGGTGTTCCTAATACTACTGCCTGGTCAGGAATAATATTAGCTACAACCGGTGCCACCAGTACAGGAGGTGTTACAGTCATCACAAACTCATCTTCAACAAATAATCCCTGCGCATCTGTAGCTTTCACTTTGATGTTAGATGTTCCTGATTGACCAGCTGCCAACGTAAGTGTTAGGTTCGTGCCGCTGATTGCAACATTACTTACCAATACTGTATTTGTATTGCCGCTAACCGTGTACGTTATATTTCCCGCACCATTGTCATCAGTAAATGCATTGGCAAAGCTTACT
>JANPJC010000112.1:0-11029 GCA_031425315.1 Chitinophagales bacterium | reverse complement strand
ATAAATTGGTGGCAAAATAGCCTTTCATTTTTATATTGATTTTTCCCCTAATGCCGCTTTCTGTCAATACTAAAATTGTTGAATCCACCAATACATTTTCATCGGCCGCCGGAACAGTTACATCTATTATCTTATATGTATTTTCATCAATGCCTACCAGCGCCTGTTTGCCCTGTATGGCTTCTGCAGGTTTGCCAAATACTCCGGTGATATCGGTGCCATCGAGAAATATATAGTCCCCGCCAATTTTCACTGCGCAAATCATATGGTTATCTACTATTGGTGTTGGTGTTTCCTGGTAGGTGTAAGGAAGATTTCTTGTGCCTATCCATGTGTAATATGATTTCATTCCCGCATGGCGAAGCATACTGTATAAAATACTAGCCATGTCCTTACAATCGCCAAAACGACGGCTGCATACCAGATTGGCTTCACGTGGAATAAAACCTTCCATGCCATCTTCAAATGCAACGTACTTGATATGCTGTTGTACCCAGTTATAAATCGCAATGGCTTTTTCTTTTTCTGATTTTTTGCCCATCACCAGTGAATCTGTAATGAGTTTCAGTTCATTGCTCGGCGCCTTATTGATGTTTTTAACATAACCAGTGTACAATTTGTAGAGGTCATCAGGTGACGATAGAAAATTCACCCATTCGCCTGAAGGCTGTTTGATCTGTTCAATAAAAAAAACAACATGTGTTGCCCACCACGCATTTTTTGGGGCATCTCCATAACGATTATTCGCAGGTAGATTTTCTGCAGAAAATGTGTATGTGGTTTCGTTTCTTTTTGTTTCTTCTTTGAACTTAACCTTGTCTTTATCTATTCCTTTGATTACATATCTTAATTTGATGCCCTTGGGAAATGTTATTCTTAATTCATTATAAACAGCAGGCAATCCCTGGGAAAAATAGTGCGGGCTCAGCAAATACGCATTGTTATGAGTTGTTGAATATTCAAGATGGGTAACCGCTCCTTTCGATAATGCAGGGTAATTGAAATTTGTCACCTTTGAATCATCATAAAATATACCCGCGCTTTTATTTGATGTGGTTTTGAAATCAGTGGCTTTAACTTTCTTCCCTGATGCGGTAACGGTATACGCTTCGTAATTGGTGAGTTCGTGAAATCCACTATGAAAAATCCATCCTTCTTTCATCCGTACTGCACCATTCTCTGTCAGGTACATCCATTCTTCCACATCTTTGCTTTTTATCACTGGTTTGCCATCCACCAAATTCATGTCGTAGTGGGTAACATTTTTCAACACTACAAAATCCTCATTGGGAAAGGCTGCGCTAACTGTTTTGAAATCCTGTGCATAAACAACTGACGTGAAACACAGGAGTATCAGTAATATTTTTTTCATAATTATTTACATTGGATTAAACGGCCATAGTAATAAGTGCGGGTCTCTTTCAATACACCATTTTCATCAAACTTTTTCCACTGACCGTGTTTGCGATCATGTGTATAATGGCCTTCTTCGCTGACAATGCCGTTTTTATGAAATTCCTGGTATAGACCATGATAATTATTGTGAACGTACTGGAACCTGTATTTTATTTTTCCGTCCTGATAATATGAAGTGCCGGGCCCTTCAGTAAGATTGTACGATTCTGTTGCTTCCCATGAAGGTTTGCCATTACTATGGAAATATTTAATAGGGCCATTAAGATCTCCATCTATATAATTTAAATCAGAAGAAAGATTTCCATTGCTGTAGAAAGTTTTCATCTTACCGGTTCCACCGGTTAATGGTATTGAAGGAACAAATTGTCGATTCTTATCTTCATAACTGTACTCAATGGGCTGCCCGTCAAGGTATCGGATTTTATTCATCAACATTCCCTCTTCATTATACTTCACCAACCATCCTTCTTTTTTATCGTAGAAAAAGGGCATCTCTGTTTCAGCTTTTCCATTTTCAAAGTAGTAAGTGCGGTTACCGTGCAGCTGACCCTTTACCCATTCTTCCTGCATATATAATTTGCCGCTTTCAAAATAGTACTTCCATATTCCCGTTTTTTCTCCCCTGTAATATTTCCCTTCCTGCTGAATATTGCCGTTATGGAAATAGTGTTGATAGATGGAATCGGGTAAGCCATGATAATAGAATTCTTTGGTGTTTGTTTTGCCGTCGAAATATTTTGACTGAAATGCGCCATGCAGATATCCATTGAGCATTGTGCCTTCGCTGAATATATTTCCATTGAGGTGCCTGTTGCTGAATTTTCCATTCCCTTTATTCCATTTGTGTGCTACGAGCACATTGCCTGTGGTATCGTACTGAGCATATGATATCAAACTTCCATAGCTGAACTCCTCCCTGAACTCTATTTTGCCATTAGGATAATAGCTTTCCCTGAAACCGTGTTTGTCTCCTTCAACATAAAAAGTTTTTTGTTCAACCTTGCCTTCATTATCGTAGTGGATCCAGAGACCGTCATTAAGATTATCTTTATATAAACCTTCAATATATATTCCGCCGTGTTTGTAGTATTCCCGGTACACGCCGGTTTTCAAGCCTTCTTCGTAGTTCAGTTCCTGTTCTCTTTTGCCGTTGTTAAAGAAGAAAGTTGCTGGCCCCTGCAGGTTGCCTTCAGTATAATTTAACTGGCTAAATTCAGCGCCTGATCCCCAGTAATTTGTTTCAAGACCATGTGAAACTGCTTTTTCATTATATCTTCCAACTGCTTTTTTTGTACCGTCTGGACGGAATATTTCTAACTGGTAGCTTTTTCCCCTTGCTTCACTTTTGCTGATTTGTTTCCCAGTGCTATCATAGTAGCTGGCTTCTCTCAACTTTCCATTTGCAAATTTCATTTTGCTGAAAAGCTTTCCTTCCCTTGAATAAAAAAGGCATTCACCATCTGCTTTTCCTTTTTTAAAAAATTGTTTATAGCTGACGTTTCCATTATCGTAATACTCTGTTGTTAGTCCTTCTGCTTCACCATTAACTTGTGATTGCTCCGTTTTCAAAGCGCCGTTTTCATGATAGTATTTCCAGTCGCCTGTGGCCAGTCCACCTGCATATTGACCTTCACTATAAAGGTTGCCGTTTTCGTAATAGCTTTTAGTTGGACCTTCCTGTTTACCTTCTTTATAAAATGCAACAAACTCTATTCCTCCATTGAGATAATACTTCTTCAACTCTCCTTCATTTTTCCCGTCTTTTGCTTCGAGCACTGTTCGTAGCGGCCCTTCATTATAATAATAGTTTAAGGTTCCGGATTCTTTACCATTTGCATATACTTCTATTGAACGCAAATTGCCATTAGGAAAGTAATCATGATTTTCGCCTTCTTTTGAGCCATTTACATATCCGGCGACCCTGGTCTTAGTGCCGTTTGAATGCACGACGAATTCTTCTCCGTTCAATTTTCCATCATCATAATTTTCTTTTCCACTTACAGCGAGGTTTTCGTGGTAATACATCCATTCTCCTGTCCTTTCACCCGCTTCGTTGAAATCTCCTTTAGTACGGATATTTCCATTTGAATAATAGAACTCCCATGGACCTAAAGTTTTTTCGTTGATATATTTACCTTTCGCAAAGCATTTTCCATTTTCATAGTGGTATGGACCGTCAGCATTTCTTTTGTCTGCAAACCATTCACGACTGATGCGCACTTTATTAAAGTACACGACACAGCCGTCAACCATTTGGGTTATTTCTTTTTTATTTTTTTTGAAGTACTCTTCAATCTGTTTTATTTTAAGTCCGCTGAAAATGTGATTGCAGTAGGCATTGAATTTTTTCTCTTTATGCAAATCTTTTAATATTGGCAGATAATATTGAACGTAGAAGTCTTTGTCCCCGGGTGCATACTCCAGTTTTTCAATAATCATTTGCAGCTGGCTCGTTATGGGATCCTGCAGGTCGGTTTCCGTTTTGTAAGCTTTATCGAGGGCCAGTTTCGAAAGGAATAATTCCTCTGCCTGTTGATAGTTGGCATCCGCTTCATACTTACGCGTCTGATAAAAATTCAGCATATCATCATCGCCTTTTGACATTGATGATAAAATAGCAACGGCATTCTGCGTGTTACCATTAGAAGGTTCAGTAAGTAAGGAATGCGTCAGGCTTAAAAAGCCCTGCAGTAGCTTTCCCTGGTTTATTGCCGCGATGCCCAGTTTGTAGTGCAGACTTGCGCTATATGGAAAGATGAAAGCAGCCTGTTGAAGAAAACTTTCTGCTTCAGCATATTTTTTCAGTCTAAGCTGCAAAGTGGCTTTGTTAATATATGGTGATACGTAGTGCGGGTAAAGGGTAATGGCTGAATCATAAAAAAGGAGCGCTTTTTCCCATTCTCCCATATCATCCAGGATATTACCCTGGAGGTTGTATAACGATGGACGTTCTTCGCTTTGCAGCGTAAGGCCATATGAAGAAATTTCAAGAGCCTTACTGTATTGACTGTCTGCATAATAGCAAACACTTGTTTCATATATTCCACGATGGTAATTGCTATCGTTGATATAGATCTGCTGATACAGATCGATGGCCTCAAGGTATTTTTTTTCTTTTTGGAGGGAATCGCCTTTTTCTAGAATTATTGTGGAAGAAAAAGGCTGTTGTGCAATGAGATATATATGAAAAAAAAGAAAAAGGCTCAGGGTCAGCGTTTTTTTCATGAGGAAGCTTTTTAAAGGGGTTGGATTGGTTTCAATATTTAACGAACGAATGCCAGATCAATTGCTTGCGAGAGGCAAAAGGATTTCGGAAGTGGGAAGTGGGAGGTGGGAAGTGGGAAGTAAAACAGCCAATACAAAGTCGGAAGACAGTAGACAGTAGGCAGTAGAGAACAGCCAATACAGTTTTCAATACAGGAAGTAGATTAACAACTTTTAGCTGGAGGAATGAATGAGAAGGTGTGAAGTATGAAGTGCGAAATGCGAAGTAAAACAGCCAATACAGGTGGTTGTTAAGGCAACTATTGCCTCCTGCCTATTGCCTTTTTGGACACAAAGATCCACAAAGGAACAAAGGACACAGAGAACAGCCAATACATGTTGTAAGTAATAAGTTTTACGTTTTACGTAAACAGCCAATACAGTTTATGTATTGGCTGTTCCTATTGCCTATTGCCTATTGCCTATTGCCTGTGTATTGGCTGTTTATTCACGATTATCGATTCACGATTCACGAAGGCATTGGCTGTTCTCTACTGTCTACCGTCTACTGTCTCATCTAAAATCTTCCTCTTCATCTTCCTCTTTGTACGAAGAAGTGTTGCCGAGGTTGAGCATCGAACCCATAAGATCTTTGAATTCAATTTTAGCCTCAAGAACTTTTTTGCTGATAAGAGAATACGAAGCAAGGCCATGTAAAACAAATTCCATCAGCAGGGCAGTTTCTTTTTCGTTTGCTTTCGGAAAATATTTCTTAACGATATTGTACAATCCATCTACATGATAAAGCAATTGCATTTTAGCCTCATCTTTAGTGTTGAAGAGTATATTCAAACTATTTCCTTTGTCGAACCAACTGATGATACTGCGAAACGGGTTTTCTTCCGATCCGGGATCTTTTGTACGCTTCTTTTTGAGCGTATCTGGATTGGGAAAATATAATGCGAATACAGAACGTATTGATTTTTCAAGCAAATTAAATGATACCTGGTAAGGTCCTTCCTGTTCGCCTTCGTAAACCAATTCAATTTTTCCTGTGATAGAGGGTATAATACCTGAAAGATCACTGATCCATACCTGTGTCTGTTTTTCTCCATTGATCAGCGACCTTCTTTCAGCGGCACTTACTGCGTTTTCAAAAGCAGCAATAGTTAACCGGGCAGATACACCACTTTTCTGATCTACAAATTCACTCGACCTGGCTTCGAATGAAACCTGTTCAATGAGACGCTTGACGAGGTCGCTGATTTGTACTGCAGATTGCTGTTCCGCATGAATATCGGCTTCCTGTTCTGTGATGGCAAGAGCTGTTTCAATGGTTTTGGGATAATGCGTTAAAATCTGGCTTTCAATACGATCCTTTAACGGAGTAACAATTGCACCACGGTTCGTGTAGTCTTCAGGGTTAGCAGTGAATATAAACAGAATGTCAAGTGGTAACCTGAGTTTGAAGCCGCGGATCTGAATATCACCTTCCTGGAGAATATTAAAAAGTGCCACCTGTATCCTTGCCTGTAAATCGGGTAATTCATTAATTACAAAAATGCATCGGTTGCTTCTTGGAATGATACCGTAGTGAATCACCCTTTCATCTGCAAAACTCAAGCGGAGATTAGCAGCCTTCACTGGATCAACATCACCAATTAAATCGGCAACACTAACATCAGGTGTTGCGAGTTTTTCGCCATAACGTTCTGAACGGTGCAACCATCCGATAGGAGTGGCATCTCCTTTTTCTTCAATTAGTTTCTTGCTGAAATTGGAGATGGGATGCAGTGGGTCATCATTAATTTCACTGCCGTCTATATAAGGAATATATTCATCCAGTAAATCAATCATTTGTCGGGCCATCCTCGTTTTTGCCTGTCCGCGCAAACCAAGAAATAATATATTGTGCCTTGATAATAATGCGCGTTCTGTATCCGGAATTACCGAATCTTCATAGCCCAATATGCCATGAAAACTCTCTTCGCCCTTTTGTAATTTCAGTTTCAGATTCTGCCTGATCTCTTCTTTAATTGTTTTTGATTTATATCCACTCTTTTTTAATTCGCCTAATGTTTTTGCTAATGTCATTTTATTGTTTTTTATCACTTCGTGATTTTTTTTTGCCGGGAAGGCGGTGAGGCGGGAATTTTTTTAAGTCAAAAGTCTTTAGTCTTCAGTCAGGTCAAACTATTTTTATGTTACTGTGTTCACCTAAACCTTATAACTTTAAACTATCACTTGTATTGGCTGTTTTACTTCGCATTTCGCACTTCATACTTCTCACTTCAATAGGCTGTTTTACTTCCCACTTCCCACTTCGCACTTCCCACTTCAATAGACTGTTTTACGTTTTCCACTTTCAAAATCTTTAAATATAAATGCACCGAGTCTGTCGAGTGAAGCGAAAAATGCTTTACCATTATTTGTTTCAGTGAATTCATTGACAAAACGTTGCAAATAAGGATCACTCGCAATCATAAATGTAGTGATCGGGATTTTTAACTTTTTGCATTGCGCTGCCAGGTTCAAACAGCGCGATGTGATTTTACGATCAAGTCCAAAACTATTCTTGTAATATTTTTTGCCTTGTTTTAAACAGGTGGGTTTACCATCTGTGATCATAAAAATCTGCTTATTCGGATTTTTTCTTCTTCGTAAGATATCCATTGCCAGTTCCAAACCCGCAACAGTATTGGTATGATACGGACCTACCTGCAGGTAGGGGATATCTTTGATTTCGATCGGCCAGGCATCATTACCAAACACCACAATATCAAGTGTGTCTTTCGGATATTTTGTTTTGATCAATTCACTCAATGCCATTGCGACTTTTTTGGCCGGGGTAATCCGATCTTCTCCATACAATATCATTGAATGAGAAATATCAATCATCAGCACAGTGGAAGTCTGCGTTTTGAAATCTGTTTCACGAATTTCAAGGTCGTCTTCCCTCATGCTGAAACTTTCAATGCCATGATTGATTTGTGCATTACGGATTGAATTCACAAAATCAATCTGCTCCAACATATCTCCGAATTGAAAAGGCCGCGTTTCCGGATTGATGTCGTCACCCAGGCCGGGTTTGAATGATTGATGATCTCCCTGCTTGGTTTTTTTGAGTTTGCCGAAAATTTCTTCAAGACTTCTTTTTCTTATTCCCTGTTCTGTTTTCGGGGTGATTTTGATTTCACCGTTCTGGCGGTTTTCGTCAATATAGCCTTTGTCTTTAAGGTCTTCAATGAAATCTCCGAGACCGTAATCCTTGTCGGTTAGTTTATATTCTTTGTCGAGTTGGGTAAGCCAGTTCAAAGCCTCACCTACATCACCATTGGTGTAAGTCAGCAATTGCATAAACACATCCAGTAATTTCTGGAAGGGTGATTTGCTATTGCTTTCGGGGTCAAAAAGACTGAAATGAAATCCTTTCATGCGCGTAGATTAGTTTATGAATGGGCAGGCATATAAACGCTGAGACGTCTCCGGTTAAATCAACTATAAATTACGACTAATGGGATAAAGCGCCGCCGATTATAATGGTAAAATGAAATTTTTAACGCGATCATAATGGTATAACAGAAAATCGTGGGGATTGTTCCGGGAACAGCGTTGCTGGTTGCGTGTTACAAGTTGCAAGTTGCCGGTTGAACAGCCAATACAAAATTAACAAGGTTGTGAAAGGCCGAAGCATATGTAACATTTTGGCCACAGAGGGCCGCAGAGGAACAAAGGACACAAAGGAACAGCCAATACAGGTTGTAAGTAATAAGTTTTATGTTATACGTAAAACAGCCAATACATTATCTGTATTGGCTGTTCCTATTGCCTACTGCCTATTGCCTATTGCCTATTTCGGTTGGCTGTCCGGTGCGTTTTTAATCACTCCCGGTAATTCTGCCGCAGGTTCAGTAGGATTAGGTTTATACATCGACTCAAGGTTGCGGAGATATTCCTGCAATCCTAATGCCTGCCGGATATCAATAAACATACTCTTCTGACGGTTGCTCAGGTTATCTGCACGGTTCGCCATGATATCCTGGATCGCCTGGGTTAATTCAGGGACCGACATATCACCGAGGAATGCATAATATGCGAGCTGGTCCGTCAAGTCTTTTTTCACCTGTGCCGCAACGCGCTGTGCCAATTCAGGATATTCCGCCCGGTAGGCAGCTTCCACTAACTGTGCGCTCACCATGTTATGCTGATTCTGTCGGCTCACCATGCCATATGGCATATTTTCCTGCAACATGCCTTTATCTACCTGGTTCAACAGTTTTTTAGCTTCTTCTTTTTTGTTTGAGATAGCCAGACTGTTGGCAGCTTCACTAAATGCCTGCCGGATACTCAGCAAATGCCTGCGGTTTTCTTCATCATAATAAACGCCTTTTTTATTGGCACCGCCAAAAGCAAAATATTTCGTCATTTTCTCATATGCCCAATCATCATTTACCTGGCCCTGGTTCAAAACCGGAACAAAACGATAGCTCATCCCATCACTGCGGAGGTATTGACCAAAACCCAATTCGTTGAAAGGTGATGTGAAATAAATAGGCCTTTTCCATTTATTGGCAGCAATCACATTTAATACTGCCATATCATTTTTCAGCAGGATGTTTTTCGGAATTTCAAAACGGATTTCATTCACCACGCTGTCGGTGGGATTTACCGTTTTGTTTTGTCTTACCAGGTTTTGGTCAACAGGAATACTCACTTTTTTCACAGGGTAGTAATTCATCATAGTATTATCACTGGCAGGCAACATTGCTTTAGGGTCATCACTTCCAATGAAATCGTTCATCAAACTATAAAGATCTACGTAACGGTTTTGATCCGTCACCCCTGGCTTCTCATAAAATCTCACAAAATCGCGTTTGCCACCTTCCACTTTATCAGGGCTCCACAACACGTCAATGCTATCACTCTGGTTTACCTTATACCTGAGCTGATTGATATACCAGTCAATTCCTAAAAGGCTGTAGTTGACTACACGGACATCCCTGCGGATACCTTCTACTTCCTGTGCATACCACAACGGATAAGTATCGTTGTCGCCGAAAGAAAATAAAATTGCATTAGGTGCGCAACTTTCAAGATAATTTCTGGCAAGGTCGCGCGCCAACACTTTTTTACTTCTGTCGTGATCATCCCATTCCTGTGATGCCATCAATACCGGGACTGCCAGCAAACAAACCAGTGCAGCTGCGTAATTGGCAATGCTCTCACTGGTGAATTTTCTCAGCCATTCTTTTACCTGCATCACACCAAGACCAATCCAGATCGCAAAAGCATAGAATGATCCCACGTAAGCATAATCCCTTTCACGCGGCTGATTACCTGCCTGGTTCAAATAGAATACGATTGCAAATCCGGTAAAGAAAAATAACAGGAATGTCACCAGGAAATCCTGGCCATCTTTTTTGTATTGATAGAACAATCCGATCAGGCCCAGTATCAGCGGAAGCGCAAATAGTTTATTATTGGCCTTGCTATGTTTGATAGAGTCAGGCAGTTTATCCTGGTTCCCCAGCATTGCATTATCGACGAAAGAAATACCGGTGATTGTATTGCCATCCCGCACATTTCCAAAACCCTGCAGGTCGTTCTGTTTGCCCACAAAATTCCATCCGAAATAACGCAGGTACATCCACCCGATCTGGTAACTGATGGCCCAGCGTATATTGTGTAACTGCGTTGGCACTTCATCCTGATCCAGATTCAACCAACGCTTATAGAAGTCAGCATGGCCCTGTTCGTTGCTGCCATCCCACACACGGGGTAGAAACATTTTGTCTTCTGGTGCATAAACAGGTGTGAGGTCGTTACCTGAATGAATGTATTTGTCTTTGCCTTTAATATATTTTTTACCACCTTCATCGTAAGTGGTCGGTGATGCTGTGAAAACCTGTCCGTATATCAACGGAAAATCACCGTATTGTTCACGACCTAAATATCCCACCAGCGACATCGGGTTGTCGACGTTAAACATGTCCACTGCGGTATCTGCATTGGACCTTACCATCGTTGTGAGATAGGTTGAATATCCGATCAACATAAAACCGAAACACCACATGGCGAGTTTCAGGAAATAAGGATTGCGTTTGAGTGCATCAAAACCATAATATGCCGTAGCAATTACTGCCCCCAATACCAAAATGGTTTTAAAAACTGTACTGCCGGCACTGCCGCTGGCAATAAAAGGATACAATACAGCAAATGACAGCAGGAATAACCACAAGCCGAAAATGCCGGTTGAAATCTTAGGCGCATTGGCGATCCTGATACCACCCCAGATTAACACGCTGAGGAGAATAAAATAGAACAGAAAACCGCTGAAGAACGGGAGTCCAAGACTGTTGACGAAGAAAATATCGAAACTTCCGGCAGCAGTAATCGTATACTGGATTAC
>JANPJC010000111.1:0-18326 GCA_031425315.1 Chitinophagales bacterium | reverse complement strand
CTGGTAGTGATATTAAATCCTTTCTATTTAATGTCGCAATCGGGTGCTATCAGTCTAAAGGAATGTATTGCTGCTGCCATTGCAAATAAAGCAAATATCAAATCGACACAAACTGCTGCTATTATCGCCGGCCTGCAAAGCAGCGATGCAAAAAGCAAATACCTGCCTGAAATTTCGTTAGCTTATGAGTACCGCTATAACCCTATTATTTCCACACAGGTTATTCCAAGCGGACAGTTCCTTCCTGTTCCTACAAATGAATTGCGGGCTGTGCAATTCGGAACCAACTGGACACAAAATGCGGGGATCACTTTATATCAGCCTATCATCGACCTGTCAATTAAAAGCAGGGTGGCGGAAAGCAGGATCAACGAAAAAGTAAAAAATGCTGATCTCAAAATCGCAGAAGAGGATCTTGCATATGAAGTGATAAAAACCTTCAGCAGGATCATGCAGTTTGATGAGCAAAAGAAAAGCGCAATAATTGATTCTGCCAGAACTTACGAATCTTTAACGTATATCAATAACCGATTTACAGAGGGTAAGATATTGAAAACTGAACTGAATAAAGCTAAACTGAATCACCGGAAATCTGTTTCAACATTTCAATCTGCAGTGGCAGATCTTGTTAAAGAAAAATTTTATTTGAGTTACCTGACTTCCATATCTTTTGAAACATTAATGGACAGGCCTTATGATTTTAATCCATTATTTGAAATGTCAATTGCGAATGAGGTGATGATAGATTCTACAGGTGGTTATCAGCAATTGGCAACTAAACAGCAATTGCTGATGCAACAGTCTAAAACAACAAAGTATAAAAATGTACCCACCATTGGCTTCCAGGGTTTTTTAGGCGCCAATCAATTCACGAACGAATTTGCGCCATTTAAAAGCAATACATGGTTTGGCAATAGTTACGTAGGACTATCCATAAAATATCCCATCCTGTCTGGTGAAAATAAGAAATTCAAGCTAAGGCAACAGGAAGTTGAACGCAGGGCATTAGAATATGATAAAGAAGAATTACGTAATAAACTCAAACGTGATTACCAACAGGCCAATATTGAGTCACGCAAAAGCCAGCAACTGATAGAAACGGCAGTACAAAATGTGTTGCTTTTAGAAGAGAATGTGATGATTTACCAGGAGAGAGTTAATGCAGGAAAGGAAAATGTGCATGAACTTTTATTACAGGAACTTGATCTGCAAATAGAAAAAGCTAATCTGCTAAGATTGAAAGCCGAGCTTGCAAACAAGGAAGTAGAGCGTTTAAAAGCTTCCGGACAGTTAATGGAGTTTGTAAGAAAACTGTAGTACTGCGTTGATGAATTTTGAAGTTTTTTGATGTTGTTGTTGACTTATGACTCACGACTGCCGACTATCGACTTCTTCGGCGCTGCGCTTTGTTTTTTTGCCGGGGAGACGGTGAGGCGGGAATATAAGTTTTTGAAAGGCGCTTCGCTTTAAAGTGATTGGAGGGTATACAGTTATCAAAATATAACTGAGCTAAAATTAGGAGGCATAAATATCTTCCCGGCGAAAAGGTTTTGAAGATCTGCTATCATTTGGTATTGCTAAATCCTATTACCTGTATTTGTTTTTGACTCATGATTTCCCGACTATGGGCTTTTTCGGCGCTACGCTTTGATTTTTGCCGGTGAGCCAGAAAGTCGGCAATGAAAAAACGGCAAAAGCACAATACGAATCGTATTCTTAAGCGAAGCGCCTTTCCCAAACTTATTTACCGCCTCACCGTCTCACCGGCAAAAAAAGAAAGCGAAGCGTCTAATTCCGTCAGTCAATTGTAAACAATACTCTGTAATAGTTATTGAATGTTATTGAATTGAATTATTCGTAAAATTCATAGATTGTTTATCTTTTATGCATTCACAATTCAATTACAATGGGATCAGTAATAACTTCTGCAGCTGTTGTCAATTTCGCACCGCAAAAAGGATCTGTTGAAATAAGGGAAATAGATAAACCTGAAATTGGAGATGAAGATGTATTGCTTGAAGTTTCCAACGCAGGAGTATGCGGAAGCGATTTGCATCAGTGGAATGCCAACCAAAGCTGGCAGGTGAATTATCCGGTTGTATTAGGTCATGAATTTGCAGGCACCATTGCAGAAACAGGAAGTCGCGTAAAACTATGGAATGCTGGCGACCGCGTAGTGAGCGAAACAGCAGCAGTAATTGATATCAACAGTCCGATATCAAAAATTGGATTGTACAATCTGGAACCCACGCGAAAAGGATTTGGTTACGGCGTAAATGGCGCCATGACGAAATACGTAAAAGTTCCTGCACGCTGCCTGCATAAAATTCCAGATCATCTGCCTTTCGAGCAGGCTTGCTTAACAGAACCTTGTTGTGTGGCGTTTAATGCAGTGGTGGAAAATATCCGGCTTAAACCAGGTGATCGAGTTATTGTTCTAGGTCCCGGTACCATCGGTATACTCTGTGCCGCGATGGCAAAATTGTGTGGTGCTGAGGTAGCTATATCAGGAATGGAACGTCACCGCACCAGGTTAAATATTGCGAAACAATATGGCTGTGAAATCATTATTGGCGATGGTAATGAATGGGCGAAACAGCGTGATGGTTTAGGTGTTGATGTAGTGATTGACGCTGCCGGCAGCAGTGCTGCATTAAAAACTGCAATGGAACTGGTAAGGCCCAACGGCATTATATCCAAGGTTGGCTGGGGGCCGGAGCCGCTTGGTTTTTCAATAGATTCTATTGTACAAAAGAATATAACACTGAAGGGAAGTTTCAGTCATAACTGGCCAATTTGGGAGCGCGTTATTGCAATGCTCTCCAGTGGACAGCTCGATGTGCGTCTGATTATCGGCGGTGTATGGCCTATTACGGAATGGCAGACGGCTTTCGAAAAAATGCACAGGGGTGAAGTAGTGAAAAGTATTGTGAGGCCGGTGTGAATTATAATTTGCGCTTCGCGCGGAAGTTTTTTTGCCGGTCAGACGGGGAGGCGGGAATGAAGTTTTTTGAAAGACATTACGCTTTGAAGTAAGTGATTGAGATAGTTATACCAGAATACAAAAGCTGTAAATTATATATGTATAGATATCTTCCCGGCTATACGTCTTCCCCCGCCTGCCAAAGCCCAGCGGGGCAGGCCGGCAAAAATTTTTCTTGTCGGGGAGGCGGGAATACGGGAGGAAATAAAGGCGAATGCAATGACGATTTTTTGTTATGTTTTAGTGATAAAGCACCGCATAATTATTCATCACACCTTAGTGGCTTTAAAACAAGCAGGGAGATTCGGAAGGCTTGATGAGCAACTGGCTTTACTGAACTAAAGACTTAGTACTAAAGACTAAAGACTCCAACCCCCGGCTTCCCAAATAATTCATACTATATTTGACTGCTACTCGTTTTTATATATTGAAAATCACCTTTGACCACTAACCTCCTGCATATGCGATCCTTTTTAGTTTTTGTATTCATCTCTTTTTGTGTACATGGTTTTTCTCAAAAGATAAAAATTAGTTCTGCGCCGGGATGGCTTGTACAACCTGTGATCGACAGCAAAAAGAAAACTCCACCGGATGAAGTGAGTAATGGATATGTTTTTAATGTATATGAGCGACAGGTTAATCTCATCAATCAGACCGTTTATACACATTACATTCGTAAAATTTTTAATGAGACCGGTGTACAAAATGCTTCTGAAGTTTCAGTGTCGTATGCCCCACAATATGAGCGTTTGATTATTCATCATATAAAAGTTGTAAGGGAAGGCAAAACAGTGAGTTCAGTTGGCGAAGCGGAAATAAGAGTAGTGGATGAAGAAGATGAATCAGATGAATTTTTATACAATGGCACCAAACGGGCGTACGTAATTTTAAAAGGCATAAAAAAGAATGATGAAATTGATTGCGCATATTCAGTAATAGGATTTAACCCGGTATTTGGAAAACACTACAGCGATAAAATATTTTTTGTTTCCGGCGTACAGACTGAAAATTATTTTCAATCCATTATCGCACCCGTAACGCAACCGTTATATCTTAAACAATTTAATAACGCCCCGCTTCCTGAAGAATCAACTTCAGGGAATACCAAAATATATCAATGGAAAAATCCTTCAATAGGAGAATGGAAGTGGCAATCAGGAATGCCAAGCTGGTACGAAGAAGAACCATATGTGGCAATATCTACTTACAAAGACTGGAAAGAGGTGATTCAATGGGGGACCAGCCTCTTCCGGCAATATAATTACCCGCTGCCCAAATCACTGATGCAAACGATTGAAGAATGGCGTAAACATTCAAATGGAGACAAGGAAGTATTTGCTTCGCTGGCCACAAGATTTGTGCAGGACGAAGTAAGATATCTTGGTTTGGAGATCGGTACGCACACACATGAGCCTCACGCACCAGCTGAAGTTTTTGAACAACGTTTTGGAGATTGTAAAGACAAAGCTTTATTGCTCGCCACCATTTTACGACAGGAAAATATCAATGCCTATGTAGCGCTGGTAAATACATCGGCAAAGAAAGCAGTTGCAGATGCATTACCTACGGCGGTGGCTTTTAATCATGCTGTTGTTGCCATTCCTTACACAGACCAGAAAGGGTATCGGTATATCGACGCAACTGTAACTAATCAGCGCGGTCCATTTAATAATTTATTTTTTCACGGTTATGGTTCCGCGCTAGTTTTGAATGAAAACGAAAATAGTCTGCAGGAGGCAAATGGTTCCGGGTTGAACAGCACTGAGATTTCAGAAGTTTTTCATTTAAGTTTTACTGCTCCATGCAGGATAGAAGTTAAAACCAAATTTAATGGAAAGGCAGCCGATAGAAACCGTGATGATTTCAGTGGCGTCAGTATTAAGGAAATTGGAGAAAATTATCTTGATTTTTATGCCAAACAATACGAGGGGATCGAATTGGAAAATCCTGTAAAAATTACGGATGACAGTTCAACTAATGAAATCGGTGTAGAAGAAAAATATATTGTTCCGGGCGCATGGAAAACCGAAGAAAATAAAAAGAAGGTATTTACCTTTGCGGCACAAACCATCTACTCTAAAATTCCTGATCCAACAGGGAAACCGCAGGATAAACCTTTTGCGCTGGAATATCCACTTAAAATGACCTATGCAGTTCAGCTGTATATGCCCGAGAACTGGCCGGTTAGTTTTAATCCTGTTCACATATCCAATGAATCATATCAGTTTGATTTTACACCTAGGGTTGATGGGAACGTAGTCTATCTGGAATATTATTACAGAACGAACAAGGATCATATTCCGGCAGCATCTATGCAGGAATATAAAAGAGATTTCAAAAAGATCTCTGAAACAATTCAATTTGAATTATACAAGGAAGGCGATTCTTTTACATCACAGGAGATATACAAACCCTCGTTCACGGCATCTGAAATTTATTGGCCGGCTGTGATCTATTTTCTTATCACCTTGATATTATCTGCAGGTTTGATGAGGTATCTGAATAGTACTTCAGCCGATGTTGAGTATGATGAAAACACTGCATGGCGTATTAGTGGATGGACAGCATTCCTGGGTGTTTCACTTGCATTGGGACTTGTCGTAAGTACCTTTACATTTTTTAGAGATGGCTACCTTACTCAAAATACCTGGACGGCGATGAAAGATGCAGGTGGCAGCAGTTTGCAGGCATTGGCAGTTGTTGAAACAATATTCTCGGCGTTCTGGATTGCATTTAATGCAGCAGTGCTTTATTGGTTCTTTCAGCGTCGTGATATCTTTCCAAAGATGTTTACCTGGTTTGCAGGTTCGTTATTAATTGGACAGTTGCTGTTGGTAGCGTTGTATTCATTTAATGCAAATACTGTGTTGGCAAGTGATATGACAGATGAATCAATGATAGCACTGGTGAGACTATTGATTTATTGCGCTGTTTGGGTAACTTATGTACAGAAATCAGTAAACGTAAAAAATACGTTTTTGAAATCATACAAAGGATGAAGATTCGTTAATTGTTTTAACACTTTTCATAAATTGGAGACCTTACTCAGGCAACTGCAACATATCTATCATTTACCAACAGAAGCACAGTCTGCATTGTCGGCTTGTTTTCAGGAAGTGGTATTATCTAAAAATGATTTCCTGCTTACTGAAGGTAAAATCTGCAGGCATCTTTATTTTCTTGAACGGGGTGCGCTGCGGGGTTTTTATCACCTGGAAGGAAAAGAAATTACGCATTGGTTTGGATTTGAAATGGATTTTGTCACTTCTTTTCACAGCTTTATTACGCAGGAGCCATCAATAGAAAATATTCAGTTGATAGAAGGGGCAGTATTATGGTCAATAGCCAAAGAGGACGTAACGAGGTTGCTGAACGAGCATCGGGAGATCGAAAGGTTGGTACGAATTGCGTACGAAAAATATTATATCAGACTGGAAGAAAGATTTGTGAATGCGCAGTTCAGAACGGCTACCGAATTATATGATAAATTGTTGCGGGAAAAACCTCATATTCTTGAAAGAGTACCATTGGGCCAGGTGGCTTCGTATCTGGGTATCAGCCAGGAAACATTGAGCCGTATCCGTAGTCGTCATTAACAATTAAATTTTGCTTTTTGACTTTTGTCAAAAATTCTACGAAAGGCTAACACTAAGTTTGTTCCAACACATTTAAATATGGAACAGCAACAACCCCTACAACCCTCAGCAGCTTTTATCGGTGCTTCATGGACAGCGCTAATCATTGGTATCACTGCATTTATTATCGGCCTCTGGAATGCAGATATGCAGTTAAATGAAAAAGGATATTATTTTACCGTTTTGATGTTTGGATTATTCGCTTCAATTTCACTACAGAAAGCGGTTCGCGACCAGCTGGAAGGAATTCCTGTGACTAACATCTACTACGGCCTTGCATGGTTCTCTACACTGCTTACGATTGTGCTGCTCACAGTCGGATTATGGAATGCAGATCTCACACGTAGTGAAAAAGGATTCTATGCCATGTCGTTTGTGCTCAGTATATTTTCAGCTATTGCTGTACAAAAGAATACCCGCGACATGAAAATCGCTAAGAACAGTCAAAACAATTAATCCTGAATTGAATTATCTGCCGTTTGATTTAATAACAGTGAAATCTTTTTTGATCTGATCGTCGAAAGATTTCTTAACAATATACGACCACTGTTTTTCGGGCACATCAATAAAAAAGATTTCATCCTTTTTATGTTTGGAAACAGCATCCTGGAATTCTTTCGGCATCATTTCTTCTCCAAAGAACCAGCCGGTATCACCATGGGTGTTGTTTCCATCCATAGTATAGGTGTCAGAAAGCTTTTCGAATGATTCACCTTTTTCTGCTTTGTCGACAATTATTTTTTTCAGACTGTCGATTTCTTTTACTGTCAAACTTGAAGCATCCAGGAAAATATAATGTGCCCTGTATTGAATCATTTCTTCGGCTTCCAGAATTTTATAGGTAGTATAACCCACATGAAATACATCACCTTTCTTCTGGCGAAGCAATCTCTTATCAATCACCGCAGTGTCCTTTCCATAAGACAATTTAAAAATTGTCGGTTTCAAACTTTGGTTAGCTTCCACCCATTTCTGAGCCTGTTCAACAGTGCCAAGTTTTTGGAATTGCTCGTTCACAGTTAACTGAGCAAAAACCGGCGCGGATATAACTAAAAAGAGGCCGAATAAAATATTTTTCATATTTGAGTGTATTTACAGTCCGGTAGAAAAAACAAAATTGAAATGATCTTGTTCAATGCTGACCCGAAAACAGGTGGAAATGTACATGTTTTTTACGCATTTCGAGGGTGTTGAAACAGGCAATTTTCTTATGGAATGGTTAATTTTCTTTTTTTGCCGGTGAGGCGGTGAGACGGGAATTGAAATAAATACATTTGAAATACAGTTGATATTTTGTCCGGTTTGATTGACAAAAACTGCCAGGAAGAATAATCAAGATCTCTCGCCTCTGAGTATTCCAGGCGAAAAATCCAAAGCGAAGCTTTTTTTGCCGGCGAGGCGGTGAGACGGGAATAAAAAATTCAAGGAACATAAAAGTAGGGCTTACAATTTTTTTTACACAAGCGATAGAACTGAATAAAATCTATTTCTCTCCGCCTCCCCGTCTCCCCGGCTAATCCTTCCAAAGCGCAGCGCCTTACTCCCCACTCCTCAAATAATCAAAATTCTGCTTATTAAATTTTCCGTTTTTTCTCCCTTCTATGCTTGCAAATAATTGAGATTGCACCCGACGATAAGCGATCCGTTGTGGGAAATCGTGGGCTGGATTTTCTGCAATAAATTCCATTCCTTTACTAAAAATGATTTTAAACGGGACCGGTTGTGCATCATTTTGATTGGCTACCGTTGGAATATAATACCATTCTCCGTTTCTCTTACTCAGCTTAATGTTTTCCTGCACCACCGTATCTGCATTATTTCTTACAAAGATTGAGCGGCCGGTAAGTGTACTATCATCTGTAATCTTCCATTCTTCTAACATTATGCCACTGGGTGATTGAATTTTCCATACACCCACCATCCACTCCAAAGGATTTTTCGATTGAGCCTTTGCGTTATCTGCAATAAATATAGTCACAGCAGTCATGATAAAGGCAATTGACAATCCTTTCATTTAAAATTTTTTTATGCGAGGAAATTTAATTGTGGAATTGTAACGACTGACTGAAAATTTCAATTTTGTGTTTGCAGATTATAATGGATTTTCTTTCCTTCCTGTTGTACCAGGTCTATCAAAAAGTCCACATCTTCCCTTTTGCTTCTGAAATTCACAAAGCAGGCCCTGAGACAATACCTGCCATTGCTGACTGCATTTGATACAAATACCTGACCGTCTTTTTGCAGGGTATTCAGCAATGTTTCATTCAGGGTTTTAAGGTAGTTCTCATCCTCATTCGTCTCCCGCGGATTGTACCTGAAAACCGTAATACTAAGGTGCTGAGAAATGGCTTCAAGTTCTGTCGCTTCTTCTACCCTGGTATAGAGGTATCTGGCGAGCTCAATATCGTTTCTGATCAATTTTTTATACCCTTCTTTGCCGGCCTGTTGCAACATCAGCCAAACTTTAAGAGCACGGAATCCACGTGAATTCTGCATACCGTATTCGTGGAAATTAACTACTTCATCGGCGCCCTGTGCGTTGAAATTATAATAGTCGGCAGTGTGATTGAACGTATTGCGAAGGTGATGACCTTCTTTCACCAGGATGCAGCCGGCTTCAAGGGGGCTGTACAGCCATTTGTGTGGATCAAGTGCAATGGAGTCTGCCAAAGCCAGTCCTTCAAAGAGGGTCTTCAATTCGGGCAACATAGCAGCAGGGGCACCATATGCGCCATCCACATGAAACCACAGCTGATGTTTGCGACAGATGGCTGCTATTTTGCTGAGTTCATCTACAACACCTGAACCAACTGATCCTGCATTGCCAACAACAAGAAAGGGTTGGTCATTATTTAGAACGTCTTTTTCAATTTGTTGCTCAAGGATTTTACAATTTATTCTGCCATCAGTTTCTGTCTCTATCCATCTGACCGCGCCAGCACCATCACTAAATAATTCTGTTGCTTTATCAATCCAGGTATGGGTTCCCTTTGCGCAGTAAGCAATATGCATTCCATTTTCAAAACCTGCTGCTTCTTTTGTTCTCTTCGACATCACCTGGCGACCGGTTACAAAGCCTGAGAAATTGGCCATATTTCCACCGCTTACAAAAAGTCCTCCGCATTGGCTGTCATATCCAATCAATTCCGCAATCCATATTAAGGCCTGTCTTTCGATCATTGTAGCTGCAGGCGAAAGGATATATGCGCCAACATTTGGATTCACAGTTGCAGCCAGCATGTCAGCCAGTGCGCCCAATGGCGCGGCGGAGGAAGTGATATACCCCCAAAAACGGGGATGGCCATTAAATAGTGAATTGTCAAAAAGTATTTGCCCGGCATCGCTGAGCAACTGACCTGCATCAACACCTTTGTCAGTGAGCTGGAATTTTTCAAGCAAAGCATTGATTTCAGCCGGTTGCCTTCCTTCTGTTACTTTTTTCCCAGCTAATTGATCAAGGAAATCAGCGATCTGATCTACTAACTGATGGCCATTTTTTCTGAATTCCTCCCCACTCATTTCAAGTACGCCTGTAGTAGAAGGATTGTTTTGGGCATCCATAAGAAGTGCTTTAAAGTTAACTGTCAGAATTTTGATTTTTTGGATGAATGGATTATGGGTTAAGTCAGTAAAAATTAGCTATTAAAATAACAAGTTACTCTTAATGTGAAAAGACACTGCTTACTCCTCCCTGCTTACTGCTCACTGTCTGCTGCAACTGTCAGAATTTGGATTTTTTGGATGAATGGATTATGGGATTATGGGATAAGTCAATAAAAAAACAGTTGTTAAGATAACAAGTTTCTCTTAATGTGAAAAGACACTACTCACTAATCACTGCTTACTGCTCACTGCATTGGCTGTTCTCTACTGTCTACCGTATACTGTCTATTTATTGCCTACTTCAAAAGTAGTTTGCGCCTCTAAACATTCACCCTTATCCGAAATACCCTGTAAAACAACAAGAAAATGGCCTTTGATGTCAGATGAAAAGAATGGAATAACCACTGGCTGCTGATTAAATAACCGGATATCATTTACCCATTTTAACTGCGTTCTGAAATCGGGTATGCTTTCTAATTCAGTGCCAGATAATTCATAATCCGGAGAGTAAAATTCACGCTGCAACTGCAGGCCCTCATAGTCAACTACTACTGCATTGTGGTCAAGCGGATACTGATTCAGATTGCCTTCGTAAGTAACAAAATTGAGTATGCCGTCAAAGCTGTAATTGCCGATACTATACCGCCTGTGAACAACGTCCAGTTTGCGGACTTTTAATGGATCATATTGCATTAATTTGTTTAAATCAAAAACAGGAATTCCATCGAGTAGTACAAGAGGATTGTTATCGAGTATTAACTTTCTTTCTTCGTCGTACAGGGTTAATTGAAAATTGTTATCCTTTTTTCTTACTGTTAACCATTTTACATATTCTCTAAGTACTTCTTCCATGGTTGTGAAACGGGTGAAATCATCCAGCAGATATTGTTGATCCGCACGATAATAGAAAGTTGTGGTATCAACCGACAAAGTATCAAAGCGATTGAGATTTTCTTTTCCATAAATGTATTGTACCTGAGTGGCAATATTCTGTTCCAGGATATCTGAAGTGTCTATTGCCGTAATACTCATTGGTGGTAATGTATCGCCGGTATACATCTCAGAAAAAGGGGAAATTAAATCCACCCTGTACAAACTGTCGCCGGTTAAAGAATTGGTTTGTGCCACTATTTCTGAAGTGCCGGATAATCCCGGTATTTCCATTTTCGAGTATCCGCTGTCGTTACTGGTACCAATTACAAACCTTGTATATGAACCTGGCGCACCTGCATAGGTTTGCACACCGCCGACAGGTTTGCCGTTCCTTGAGTCAACAACTCTCGTATTTAAAATTATACCGTGATATTCAGGTTCAAAAACAAAAGCAGGCATTTTCCCTGAGAGTATTTTATTCCAGTCGTAGCGCCTCCATCCCTGCGTTAGTAAAAGGTTTTCTATTGCCGGTCGAACCAGTTCAGGTTGATGGCTAAAATAAAAAGTGGGTGATTCGATTCTTCCTTTAAGTTCGGATTGCAACCATATGTAATTTTGAATACCTGTTTCCGGACTTTTTTGCAAAGAGTCAATCCTGTAAACAGACATTGATAAATGTGCAGTATTTTTTAGTGCTGACTGTATTTCCAGGTTAATTTTTTTGCGGGATTGATATCCTGAATGGTCAGTCTTTATGGCAATCATTGGGGAAGCAGCAGGGAATCGAAAATATAATCTTTCGCATACGGGTTGTTTAGCAGCGTCGAAAATTGTGATGGTAGAGATGCCTTCTCCGGGAACATTATTTGGAATATTGATAACACCTTGCCCATTAACCAGATTTAAAACGGATGCATGTTTGAGGGAAAGTCTTGTGTGGATAGCAATGAATACCTGCGACGCGCCGGGCAGATTACTTTTTATAGTGATATCAAAGCTGTTTTCTTTTTCAATGATCTGCATTACATGCCCCTGTTTGTAGGCCACAGGTATTGGCGCAGTGATGGTATTGCCATCCGGCAGATTGAAAACCGCAGTGTAATTTTTATTTGAAGCGGGTGTAAACATTACACTTCCCATACCAAAATGCAGCGTTGCTATTCGTTTTACACTGTCTTTACCATCTTCCATTATCCATCCTTTGCAGGTGGGTCCGTTGCCAAACTGGTCTGCAATTTTGAAAGCCAGTTTGCTTTCAATACCTTCAACAAGATTTCCGCCTTCGGGGAAAAACATAGCCTTATAAACCGGCTTTGCAGCAGCTCCTGAATTTGGTAAAGGCCGTAAAGCATTTACAACCGTGATGTATTTGTGAAAGAATCCCTCTTCACTAAAGTTTTTCATCCAATGCGAATAGGATCTCAGCCGGTAAACTCCAGATGGTAAAGACACCGGTATGATCAGCGAACCACCACCACGGCCGCTATCCATTGCAATTTTCGCCTGTAGTAAAGGTTTGTTACGATTATCCAGCAATTCAACATAGGCGACTTTACTTAAAGCCAGTGGCTTGTTAAACCGGCTGTCAATATTGTAAATTTTGAACCACATCAGTTCTCCTGCCTGGTATCCTGATTTGTCGGTGTGCAGGTATAATTTTTCTTCCAGTACTTTACCAGAATAAAAGTCAAACGCCGTGGTAATATTTAACAGCCCCGGATCCGACTGTGCATTGAGTGGGCCTGTGAATGATATTTGAAACAGTACTGAAAGTATAATCGCAATTGCACATTTCATTTTTACAACCCTTGATTTTGATTCAAATAATAATATTTTCATTATGGCCAGTAGGATGGTTTAATGTTTGTGCCGCCGCGCAGCCTGCAATCCACACATCCTCCGTCGGAATATTTCACTCCCAGTATGAAAATGCCCTGCGCCCAATATTCAATTGGAATATTTGAACCTGATTTTAAAAACTGATCAATTTCCAGCGGGTCGTTAGGAATGGTGTCTATAATGCAGGGTTCGTAGAAAGTTCTGATGGGTACGCTGCCTATTTCCTCTCTGGCAATAAAAATTCTTTTCTGAGTAACGCTTGATGCGCCAACATATCCAACTACAATTTCACTGCTGTCTCTTCTACTCCTCACATTACCTCTCAATTGCGATGGCTGCGCATCAAATATAGACCCCAGCTGTTCCGAATTTTTTCTCATTCTTTCCAGGTATTCGTATGCTTCACTGTTGAGCACTGATTGATTAACCAGGATGCTGTAACGTTTCACTAATTTGTCGGAATTATTGAAAGTAACAAAGGCAATTGGCTTTCTATATATAAAATCCTGTTGGAGTTTTGCCGTTGATGCAATAATAATACTGCTTGAATTTGCAGCATTCCAGCAGTTTCTGATTTGCGGGTCTGCACTTGTGCGGTATTCAAGCTTTGAATTTTCGTATTTGAGCACCGTGTAAAATGCAGAAACATATTCCCATGTTTCTACGTATGTCCATTGATAGTATTTGGATTTATTTTGGTCATCATGTGTGCTGACCTGAACTTCGACACCGTTGTTAATGATGACCCACGAAAGACTATCGATAGGAGGAGATATTTTTGTTTCAGTAAAGGATGAATAATATTCATTGCCGGTAGATGTGATAATATGTACCCTGTATTGCCTGTCTGTTGACAATTGCAATGCATCCGATTGATAATTGCCTTTTCCGTCGGGCCTTAGCGGGTATTGAATGTTGGATTGATCTTCAATAAAAACTGTGGCATTTGTTTCCGGTTTAATTGCTGCGCTGTCCAGAGGTGTAGAATAAGAAAGTGATATTGTAGTAACAGCATCGATGCCCACATTAATATTACCTTCTACGATAAGATAACCTGTAGGCGGCGATTTGATATCTGCATTAAATTTTTCCCTGCATGAGAAACTATTCAGCAGCAAGGCGATAAAAAGAATAATTTTTTTCATATGCGAATTAAAATCTGAAATTAAAATTGACATAAGGAATCGCCGAACCGAATACCGACAATTTGTATCCGGTAACATTTCCATTCTCCGACACATAATACACCGAATATGGATTTTTTCTACCTGTTAAATTGTATACGCCAAATGTCCACGAAAGATGAACTTTTTGTTTGAGCTTGTGATTTCCGTCGAGATTCATAGCAAGGTCCATTCTGAAATAATCCGGAATGCGATAAGCATTTCTGTCGCCATATAAGGTCCTGTAAGATCCTGCATAATAGAAAAGTCCGATAGGTACCGTTATTGGCCTTCCTGTGCTATACGTGCCGTTTACAGAAATGCTATACCTGTGGCTCAGCCTGTAATTATTAATCATCGTTATTTCATGAGGTTTGTCGTATATGGATGGATAGTAATTTCCATCATTGATATTTTCACCTGCAATCGGGTCATCCATTTTTAACAGTGTGCGCGAATAAGTATAGCTGACCCAACCGTTCCATTTGCCGCTTTGTTTTTTTAAGAGTAGCTCTACTCCATATGCCTTGCCTTTTGTGTTGATCACTTCTGTTTCAACATGCGGATTTAGAACCAAAACCGCCCCGCTTTTATAATCCATGAAATTGCGGATGTTCTTGTAATAAACTTCCACTGAAGTTTCAATGGTATTGGACTTGAAATTTTTATATATGCCGAATGAGTACTGGTTGCCTGATTGTGGTTTAATATTCGCATCACTGAGTTTCCAGATATCGGTGGGAGCAATCGCCGCTGTATTCGTCAGCAAATGAATAAACTGGCGCTGCGAATTAAATCCGGCCTTAATTGACAATTCATCATTGATACTATACCGTGCCGAAATTCTCAGTTCAGGATAAGCATAGGTTTTGGTGATCTTTCCTTTTTCATACTCAGTGGTTTCCTGCAGGTTGTCAGGGGTACGGGGCAAACCGGGAACATATTGTCTTACTGATTGCGGCCCGAAATTGTTAAACATTACAAATCTTGCACCACCCTCAATAGTGAGGTTGTCGGTCACTGTAAATTTATCGCCCAAGAATATTGCAGACTCAAATGCCTGCTCTGCCTGCACCTCTGAAGGAATTACAAGCGATTGACTGCTGGCTGCTTCGAGTTTGCCAGGTTGAAGTTTATAGTACAGCAAATTAATGCCAAAATCCAGCGTGTGGGCATTGTTTACATAATAGGTATTATGAGAACGGAAAAAACCCTGTTCAATGGAAAAATTGAGTTTATATGCGTTGACAGGATTATTATCACTTGAATTATTATAAGCATATTTGTCGTAGCCGGCGGAAATGATACTGGTGAGTTTATTGTTAAATATATGTTTCAGCTTCAGAGAAGCATTTCTGTTTGAATAGCCGAATGAAGTATCATCATTTAGATTGAACCGGTCGTTGCTCAGGTACCCTGTAATAAAAAGCGTGGTAGTCTTATTTACTTCATGGGTGATACTAAGATTGGCATCATAAAATCCGGCCTTGCTTCTGTTGAATTCGTCGGGCAAATATTTCATCAGCCAGTTTGTATAGGTTGTGCGGAAACCGGCAATAAACGACGTTCGGTCTTTAATGATGGGCCCTTCAACATTAATACGGCTGGTGAGTAAACCAATACCTGCTGAACCAGCAAATACTTTTTTGTTTCCTTCGCGGCTTTTAATATCGAGTACCGATGATAATCTACCTCCATATTTCACCGGAATGCTGCTTTTAAACAACTCAATGTCTTTAACCATTTCGGGATTGAAGGCAGAAAACATCCCGAAAAAATGCGAAGGATTATAAATAGTGGACTCGTTGAAAAGTATAAGGTTCTGATCGGTGGAGCCACCACGAACATTTAAGCCTGTACTGGCTTCACCAGTGGATTTTACCCCCGGGAGTGTAAGTACTGCGCGAAGCAGATCCACTTCTCCCATTACCACCGGTAACTGCCTGATGGTTTTCATATCCAGCTTTGCCACTCCCATCTGGGTGCCTTTGATATTATTGACTTTGGCAGCGGATATGACTACATTCTTCAGAGAAAGCACCTGCCCCTGCATGTCTATATTCATTTTGCCATCGCTGAATAATTGAATCTGTCTTCTGTTATCACGCAACCCAATACCCTGAACATTGAGAATATACCGGCCTCTTGGCAGTGATAAAGAATAGTATCCATATTGATCAGTAGAAACACCTTTGCCGGATTGTTCTATAAATACAGATGCACCAATTACAGGTTCGCCAGTTTTACTGTCTCTCACATATCCTGCGAGGGTAAAGCTTTGCGCAACAGGGGCATTTTTATCACCGATGATGTATAATTTATTGTCCAGCGCAGAACTACGTTTGTTTTCCGGCTCGGGTAAATCATCTTCAACTACATTGCTCCTTACTACTAATCGACCTGGTTGCGAAAGAAAATCTTCCGGCAAATTTACTTTTACCTGCTGATCACTTGTGATATAAACATTTTTATTTCTGTCAATTGAAAACACAACTGAAGTACCCGTGAACGCACGCGTGAGTACGGAAGATAATGACTGGTTTTTTGCTGATAATGTTACGGAAATGGTATCCAGTTGCTTAAGATCGTAATACAGCTTGTAATCGGTTTGGCTTTGAATAGACTTAAAGAATTCCGCAAGCTTTGTATTGTTATATTCCCCTGTTATATTTCCTGATTGCGCCGCTAAATTGATGGACCAACACAGGAAACCTGCAAAAAGAAAATACCTGTTCATTAATAATTTGATCGTCTTCAATTTTACACAAATAAATTTTGTAAATCAGGGCATTAATTTTTCGCAGTACCTCATCAATTGAATAAGGCTGTTTTCAATATTGGCCTTCTTAAAAGACAGGCCTTCCCTTCGGATATATTGTTGCAGGTCACTTCTTTTCTCCGGGAAAATATTAAGTACAGATCTCCGTCCATCAACAGGAAAATAAAGTGAATCCTTCTTTATAAAATACCTGATCTTCTCATCAACAAATCGCTGTTCGCCATCTGAAGTAACGGTACTTCGGATGTTCTTATCCCGTTTTTGTAAAAGGGCAATCCGACCACTGTGCAAAACCGCGTAAAAACCGGTAACCAGCGAGGCTGTATCTTCGCTGATTCTTATAAATCTATAACCACCCTGCGAAAATTCATTCACTTTTTCATTGTGCAGAAAGATAGCGTCACCGGCAGGATTATTAACAACAACCTTTTGTCGGACAAGATCGTACAAAAAAGCGACGCTGTCATAGCGTACATGATCAACTACAATATAACTTGAATCTTTGTTGGCGAGTACGAGAAATGGTTGGCCTTCTTGAAATCCGAAAGGGTAGAAAGCGTACCTGCTGCCATTGTATAAAGAGGTTTGTGGAAATAGTGCGTTGTGATAAACCTGCAGGCTATTGTGAAAAGCCGATTGTAACACCAGGCTGTCTTTAGATATTAACTGAGCCTTCACCGGCATTTTCACAAAACCAATAGCCAGCAGGCCAAACAATATTGTCCTTTTCAAAATAAGCAGTAAATATGGTGAATGAGTAAAATTGCCTTCTCAAGATAGGCAAAAGATTTTGCTTCCATTGCAAACCTCCTATGTCCCCACATTCATTGCTGAAGAAACAATGTCATAAAATTCAGACGATATCCATTATGCCGGGTTGTGTATCGAAATCTCTAAAGAAACATCTGCAAAATAGGCACAGAGGGCAGATAGAAAGTCAAATGGGTGCCGATTGGGTGCAGAAAAGTGCCGCTAAACTATTAGCTATTTGATTGTCATTTGTCGAATGCAGGATCAATAGAAATACAAAAAAAATTTCTATATAGTATTGATATTTTGAGTTCATTAGCCAGCCGTCATTGATGCATGAAGTACTACCTGGATTTGTTTTCCAGTTCTCTTATCCGCAGCGATACTGCCAATAACCTTCGAGTGATGAATTTGCACTGGCTAAAAGCATAACCGGAAGAGAAAAAATCTGATATGGTTTATTTTCCATTTTTATTCAGATATAAAAACGGGCTTCATTGAGGATGAAGCCCGTTATCAATTGCATATATCGTTTTATTGATAGGTATAAGCTTTCCTTATCCTGTACAAATGTTCCCCGTTTATACCATTTTTATAACTTACAAATGATTCCACAGGATAACCATCGTCATCATATGTATATTCATATTTGTAAGGAATTACTGAAGGGATGGCGTTGCCATATCCTTTTTGCTGGCCCG
>JANPJC010000110.1:0-3341 GCA_031425315.1 Chitinophagales bacterium | reverse complement strand
GTTCAAAAAAGCACCGCTTAAAAGGTCGAATAATCTTATTTCAACGACATTGATTCACTGATCTGAAATTCCCTATATTTCTGTTTGGATTTATCTTAAATGTGATGAAGATTTCTGCTCCTTTTGAATTCAAAATAATTCCGCGTTGTGTGGCTTTTGTACTGGCCACTGTTATTTCGTCTGTCTGCATACAAACTGTGAATGCACAGAATAAATTATTTCAATCAGTCGATGTATCAGCAAGTGGACTAAGTTTTCAAAATGAGTTAATAGAAACTGAGGCGCTGAACGTGTTATCGTACGAATATTTTTTTAATGGCGGGGCAGTAGCCGCAGGCGACATCAATAATGATGGATTGATTGATTTGTTTTTTACTGCGAATATGAAGCCCTGCAAACTCTATCTCAACCGGGGCGGTTTAAAATTTACAGACATTACCAAACAGGCTCATCCACTATTGGAAGGCAAACCAGGTGGCTGGAAAACCGGCGCTACTATGGCGGATGTGAATGGCGACGGATGGCTGGATATATATGTTTGTTATTCCGGAAAAGTTACCGATGACTTACGCCGAAATCAGTTGTTTATCAATGATGGTAAGGGAAAATTTAATGAACAGGCTGAGGCATATGGACTAGATGATAAAAGTTTCAGCACGCAGGCTGCCTTTTTTGATTTTGATAACGATGGCGACCTCGATATGTTTCTGCTGAACCACAGCAGCAAAAAAATTGACAATATGGAACTGGCACGTTACCGCAGCGATGTGGATGAATTGGCTGGTAATAAATTATACCGGAATGAAAACGGCAGATTTATAGATGTTTCAAATAAAGCAGGTATCAGGCAAAACCCTTTGACTTTTGGATTGGGAATTGCTATTGCCGATGTTAATCTCGACGGATGGCAGGATATATATGTTACCAACGACTATAACGAGCCCGATTACCTGTACATTAATAATCGTGATGGCAGTTTTAAAGATGTAACAAAAGAGTCGTTCCGTTATCTCTCACAGTTTTCAATGGGGGTTGAAATTGCAGACTATAATAATGATGCATTGCCCGATATCATTACACTTGATATGTTACCTCCTGATAACAGACGACAAAAATTATTGCAGTTGCAGGAAAATTATGAATCATTTGAATTGATGGTGAGTCAGGGTTTGCAACAGCAGTACATGCGTAATATGCTGCAGTTGAATAATGGTAACGGTACTTTTAGTGAAATTGGAAGAATGACGGGAATTTCAGCAACGGACTGGAGCTGGTGCCCTTTGCTGGCTGATTTTGATAATGACGGATTCAAAGATCTTTTTGTAACGAATGGATATCTGAGAGATTACACCAACAAGGATTTTTTACGCTACTGGGGTGATTATAAAGTGCGTAAAGCTGTTGAACGCGAGCCCACCAAATTAATGGATCTGGTAACTGCAATGCCTTCAACAACTTTGTACAATAATATTTTCAGTAACGATAAGGGTTTGGGTTTCAAATTGAAAAACGAAGACTGGGGTTTTACTGATCTCGCAATTTCAAGTGCTGCCGTATACGCAGATCTTGATAATGACGGTGATCTCGAACTGGTGATCAACAGGATCAATCAACCTGTCGGGTTATATAAAAATTTTTCAAGAGAGAAAAATATAGGCAGTTTTATTTCACTAAATCTTCAGTATAAACAGGGTAATATTAATGCTTATGGTACTAAGATATTTTTGTACCACGGTAGAAACGTACAGTACCAGGAAGTGAATCCATCACGGGGATACCTTTCAGCAGTGAGTACTGTTGCACATTTTGGAACAGGTAATTCAACACAGGTTGACTCCATTAAAATCATCTGGCCAAATAATGAACAACAAATTATTAAACAGGTAAAAACAAATCAGCGGCTGAATATAAACTATACTGCCGGCGGTATTAAAAAAAGCGAAACAGCTAATTCAACAGCAACGGTTTTTAAAAAATCTTCCCCTTTAATAGATTATACTTCCACACCGGTAATTTATAATGATTTTAAAAGGCAGCTGCTGATGACCTTCATGTATTCAGCTGTTTCGCCCGTGATTGCTAAAGCAGATGTGAACAATGATGGGCTTGATGATTTATTTATTGGTGAAGATGCCACACAGCCCGGCAGGATTTATATCCAGGAGAAAGGTGGGAGATTTACACCGGGAAAAGATACATTGTCTGCTGATCAGCTGATACAAGCCGGTGCGGCAAGCATTGCTGATTTTAATAAGGATGGACAGAAAGATATTTATATCGCTGCGGGTGGATATGGTACGAAAGAGACTGGCTCAGCTATCTTGCAGGACAGAATTTATTTTAGTAAAGGTTCTGCAGGATATACTGAGTCAACTACTTCCTTACCTGATTTAAGTACTGCAGCCAAAAGTTGTGTGCGGTCTGCTGATTATGATAATGATGGTGACATTGATTTATTTGTGGGTGGCAGGGTGATACCCGGACGATACCCGGTTGCACCACAGAGTTATTTATTGCAGAATGATGGAAAGGGAAATTTCACCCGTGTAAATACCCTGTTCGATAGTGTAGGTATGGTAACAGATGCGGGTTGGATTGATCTGAATATAGATGGTCGTTTGGATCTGGTTATCTGTGGCGAATTCATGCCCATCAAAGCATATATCAATACAAAAGAAGGATGGAAAGATCATTCGGCGGAATACTTTGATACAGCACTCAACGGCTTCTGGTTTACATTGCATTTTGATGATATAGATGGAGATGGTGCAATAGATATCATTGCAGGCAACCTCGGTTTGAACAGTCCGTTGCAGATCAGTAAAAATCAACCTGCGCAATTGTATTTTGATGACTTTGATAAGAATGGTTCAATCGATCCTTTTCTCAATTTCTATGTACAGGGAAAATCCTATCCTTTTGTAAGCCGCGATGAATTGAATGAACAGATGTATGTGATGCGCCGGAAATTCAGTTCTTACAAAGACTATTCAACTGCCGGTATGAATGAAATTTTTGGTGAAGCATCATCAAAAAATGCAGGCTTATTGGAAGCATATGAATCCCGGTCCGTTATTTTTCTGAATAAAAATGGAAAATTTGTAATGCAGCCGCTTCCTGTTCAGGCGCAGTTTACGGCGACTACGGTGATACTCTGCGAAGACTTCACAAGAGATGGGAAAAAGGATTTATTGCTGTTGGGTAACAAATCTGACAACCGGCTAAAGTTTGGCAGCTTATCTGCCGGATATGGTTGTTTATTGGAAGGGGATGGAAAGGGGCAGTTTTCGTATATTAATCAAAATATTTCCGGATTGAATGTTTTTGGTGATGTAAAATCA
>JANPJC010000109.1:0-23984 GCA_031425315.1 Chitinophagales bacterium | reverse complement strand
GCTTGGCCAGCTCGATGTGGTGGTAAAAATGGTGCCCGATTCGATCGACATCATTGCGGGTTCTGTAAAAACCAATAACGTACTTGGAGATATCCTGATCGAAATCAAAACCGGACTTTTACCCGATTGGCAACAACATATAAAGCGTGTAATCGATCTTGTAGCATCGGTTACCGGGCTGATATTTTTTTCGCCGTTATTGCTCTATGCGGCTTTGAAAGTAAAATGGTCATCGCCGGGGCCGATTTTCTATACCCAGGAAAGAATTGGCTACAGGGGCAAACCGTTTTACATCATCAAGTTCCGATCAATGTCTGATAAAGCTGAAATCAACGGCCCCCAGCTCTCATATACCGATGATCCGCGCATTACTCCCTGGGGTAAAACGATGAGAAAATGGAGAATTGACGAATTACCGCAGCTCTGGAATATTATCAGGGGTGAAATGAGCCTGGTGGGCCCGCGTCCTGAAAGGAAATATTTTATAGATCAGATGATGCAGCTCAATCCTTATTATGCCTACCTCCTCAAAGTAAAACCAGGCCTCACCAGTTGGGGCATGATCAAATTCGGATATGCTGAAAACGTTGCTGAAATGATCGAAAGGATGAAATACGATCTTGTTTATATCGAAAACATCTCGCTGGCAATTGATTTCAAAATAATGGTACATACGCTCAGAATAATATTTCTTGGCACAGGAAAATAACAATCCGTACGTTATATTTAAATAACTAAAGGTCACTTACCTATGAAGCCACTCGCGTTGGCCATTTTTCTTTTTACTGCTCACTTTTCTTCATCAGCCCAACAGTACTGGCAACAGCAAACTGATTACAATATTTCAGTAAGCCTTGATGACAGTACGCATACTCTTGATGGTTTTTTGAAATTAACATACAGGAATGATTCGCCTGATACATTGAAATTTATTTGGTTTCATCTATGGCCTAATGCATACAAAAACGATCGGACAGCATTTAGCGATCAATTACTGGAAAATGGACGAACAGATTTTTACTTTTCAGACGAAAACAGGCGGGGATATATCAACCGACTGGATTTTCGCATCGACGGCGATGCATTACAAACCGAAGATCATCCAAGTTATATTGACATAGTAAAAGTGATTTTACCTCAACCTTTAGCGGCTGGTCAATCGGTTCTTATCACAACTCCCTTTCATGTAAAACTTCCATATACATACAGCCGGTCTGGCAGGTACAAAAAGTCTTACCAGGTTACGCAATGGTACCCCAAGCCAGCAGTTTACGATAAAAATGGATGGCATGAAATGCCTTATCTGGACCAGGGTGAATTTTACAGTGAGTTTGGCAACTTTAAGGTTGATATTACTCTTCCGTCGGATTATGTAGTGGCGGCTACGGGAGAATTGACTGACAGCAGTGAAAACGATGGTCACCAACATCTCAAAACCCACACTTATCAACAGGAAAAAATACATGACTTTGCCTGGTTTGCAGATAAAAATTTTGTACTGAAAACAGATACAGTACAACTGTCGTCGGGGAAAATAGTTAAGCTCCAGGTCTATCATCTTGAACATAAAAATGGGAGCTGGAACAACAGCCTTACTCATCTTGCCAATGCCATTCGCTACCATTCAGAATGGATCGGAGAGTATCCATATGATGTTGCCACTGTTGTAGAAGGAAAGCAGGGATTCAGTGGCGGAATGGAATATCCAACCATAACCATTTTAAATAATGCAGGCAGTGAGGAGGAACTTGATCACCTGATATTTCACGAAGTGGGTCATAATTGGTTTTACGGCATTCTGGGAACAAATGAAAGAGAGTTTCCCTGGATGGACGAAGGACTGAATACTTACTACGACAACCGATATGCAGAACTGAAAAAAGGAAACGGAACGAAGCTGCCGTTTGTCGGACCATTTAATCAAACGATGCTAGGCCAACTGGGGTACGAAACAATCGCTTCACTTCATCTGGATCAACCGATCAACACACCTGCTGACGAACTCACAAAAGCAAATGCGGCTTTGATCAGCTACAGCAAAACAGCAGCCTGGCTTCAGGTTTTAGAAAATGAAAAAGGCAAAAATGCTGTCGATGCAGCCATTCAGCAATATTATCAGGAATGGAAATTCAGGCATCCTTATCCTGAAGATTTCAAATCAATCGTAACCAATGTTGCAGGTGCAGATGAAGAATGGTACAACGGAATCAATTCAACCGGTACACTGGATACAGTTTCAAAGAAGAAATTCAAACTTGGATTTGTCACAAAGCCCAATCCTGGCTCCAGGTACAGATATGTATTTATCTCTCCGCTGGCGGGATTCAATAAATATGATGGATTTATGTTGGGTGGCATGGTGCACAATTATACAGCGCCACTGCCGGCACTGAGGTTTGCGATAGCTCCACTATACGGCTTCAGAAGTAAATCTTTAAATGGTATTGGAAGAGTAGGCTATAACTGGTATCCTAAACATAAAATCCAGCAAATTGAACTATTTGTCAACGGCGCTGCATTTACAATGGATGAATACACAGATGAGTCGGCAACGAAATCCAAAACAGGATTTAGAAAAATTGTCCCGGGATTTAAAATTCAATTCAAGGAAAAAAATGCGAGGAGTACTGCTTTAAAGTATATACAATTCAAACAGTTTCTGATCAATGAAGATAAACTGCAATTTTACCGCGATACAGTACTCAATCTGAATCTGGCCCGCACCATTAAATCAGACTATAGTATCAGCCAGTTGAAATTTGTATATGATCAGTTCAGGGTATTATATCCATACCGATTTGAAGTTCAGATGGAGGCAGCAAAAGATTTTGGAAGACTAACGT
This sequence comes from Chitinophagales bacterium, assembly GCA_031425315.1. Classification (GTDB taxonomy): domain Bacteria; phylum Bacteroidota; class Bacteroidia; order Chitinophagales; family Chitinophagaceae; genus Pollutibacter. The sequence continues at coordinate 21,141 of JANPJC010000109.1, read as the reverse complement.
TTACGGGTAACTACTTTTTTAATTATAAAAAGAAAGGTGGACTGCAGTTGAGGTTATTTGCCGGTAAGTTCTTTTACTTTACTGACAAAACTTCTTCTGCCCGATTTGCTACCAGTCGTTTTCATTTAAACATGACCGGACCAAAAGGCAATGATGACTACACTTACAGGAACTACTACGCGGGCAGGAATGAATTTGACGGATTGTATGCACAACAGATAATGATGCGGGATGGTGCGTTTAAAGTGCGCACAGATTTTCTCAGCAATAAAGTCGGAAAAACAGATAACTGGTTGAGTGCCTTGAATATGACTGCCGATATTCCCGATCGATTAAATCCTTTTAGTTTATTACCTTTTAAAATTCCTTTGAAAATTTTTGCAGATGTTGGAACATATGCGGACGTATGGGAAAAAGAATCAGAAGACCCCCGTTTTGTTTTCGATGCAGGCCTGCAGGTTTCATTATTCAGTTCTGCTTTGAATATTTATATTCCGTTGGTGTATAGTAAGGTTTATCGTGACTATTATAAATCTGTTCCCGGTAATTCATTTTTTAACCGCATATCTTTCAGCATAGATATCCCTGAATTTAACGCCAGGAAATTGATCAATTCATTTTAAAATTCATGAGTGTTATCAGGTATTTTGAACGTCACCAAATCGATGCTGATAAATGGGATCGATGTGTCGGGGATGCATCAAACGAGTTGATTTATGGCTACTCATGGTACCTTGATGCAGCTACTGATCATCAATGGTCTGCGCTTGTATCAAATGATTACGAAGCCGTAATGCCGCTTCCCTGGCGAAAAAAATGGAGTTTCAAATATATTTACACCCCACACTTTTGTAATCCACTCGGCATTTTCTCGAGATTGCAAAATTATTCGGTGGAAGATTTTTTAATTCATATTCCTTCCACATTCCGGCTCTGGGATCTCCATTTAAATTTGGGAGTTAAAAATCCCATTGGTAATTTCCAATGCATAAAAAGACAAAATCATGTACTTGATCTGAGTGCTGATTACGAATCGATATCAAAAAAATTCCGTACCAGCTATAAACAGATCTTCAATAAAAAAGACGCCCTAACATTAAGAGTGGAAATGAACATCGCCGTCGAAGATGTAATTGTTGCTGCAAGGAAAGAAGAAAAAGCTCAGACTTTAAAAGACGATGACTACAATAAGTTATTGAAGCTACATAAACAATCAGCCACTCGATCCATTGCTGAAACGATCGGCGTGTATGATCAAAACAAGTTACTTGCTTCTGCCATATTTTTTAAATCCAAATCAAGGCTCTATTATATATTAGCGGGCAATGATCCAATGGGCCGGCCCGCAGCTGCTTCACATCATCTGATCAATGCGATCATCAAAAAATATGCAGGGCAGAATTTGCTATTAGATTTTGAAGGTTCTGATATTCCGGGGATTGCTTTCTTCTTTGAAGGGTTCGGCGCCACTGCAGAAACCTACTACTACATTCATCAAAACAGTTTGCCCTGGTGGTGCAGGTGGTTGAAAAAGGCGAACAAGGGCGTTTAATTAATAACAGCTTCCTATCAAAATTAAAGATTCAATGTCGTTGAAATAAAAGAAGTCGACTTTCGTGGCGGTGCTTTTTTGAACCAGTAGACACAAAGTTTAATACAAAGGGAATTCTATGTGCCCTATGTGACTATGTGGCGGATGTTCCCTTGGGAGACCATTCTGCAAAAGCAGTAAGTCTTGATCCGATCCGTTCCTTATTTCAATGACATTGATTAAAGATTGCGAGACTTTAGTATTTGCTCAGCAATAATCATGTCAACCGGGAAAGTAATTTTAATATTGGTCTCTTCGCCTTCTATCAGCTCTACTTTATGCCCGGCATTTTCCAGCACTGTTGCTTCATCAGTAAATGTTGCCTGGTACTCCTGGTTGAATGCGGCCATTAATAAATCTGACTGGAATGTTTGTGGTGTTTGTACCGAACGGAGCAGTTCCCTGTTCAACGGACTGGTAGAACCCTTTTCATCTATCAATCTTACACTATCCTTTACCGTTATCGCAGGAATTGCGGAGCCTTTTTCAAGTGCCTGTTGATAACAGCGCTGTATCATTGCCGGACTGGCAAGGCATCGAACTGCATCGTGTACGAAAACAACTGATGATGGCTCTACCATTTTCAAGCCATTCTGCACCGAATGAAAACGGGTGGACCCTCCTTTTGTAAATACCACTGTATGCTGCGAAGGAAACTTGCTGAAAATTTCTTCCCCGGTTTTCAGAAAATCCGCAGGAAATACCACTATGATTTGTATATCCGGAAAAGCATCTACAAATGCCTTTGCTGAATAGTAAATCAATGGTTTGCCTTGAATTTCCAAAAATTGTTTAGGAACGGCGCCTCCCATTCGGGTCCCAGAACCTCCGGCAACAATCACAGCAAATTTTTTCATACTGCAATTTCAGGGAAAAAATTTTACCGGCGAACAGTTATGTATTCTGTTTGTATCTTTCAACCATGAGGAAAGGGCTTCTTTTTCTTTTGTGTTTATACCTGTTATCCTGCAACCGGAAAAAAGTTGCCGAACAGGAAATTATGGCATTGAAAAATATGAGCGACCTCGCGACTGTTGAATATGTGGTTACAAAAATTATTAAAACCAATGACAACAAGGACTGGTTTAAATTCGGGGACAGAAAAATATTGATGAGTTGCGAAGGAACCATTAAAGCAGGCATAGATTTTTCTAAAATTGAAGTGGAAGATATCTCAATAGAAGGAGAAGAAGTTACACTTAGTCTGCCACCTGCTAAAATGATTTCGCTGAACATTCCTCCTGAAAAAATAAAAGTAGAGTACCAGGATGTAGGATTGTTAAGGCAAAATTTCAATCAATCAGAAAAAGATTATTTACTGTCGCAGGGTGAAAGTCAGATCAGGGGGAGTGTTGAAGCGCTCGGAGTTTTAAAGACCGCTGAAACAAATGCAACAATTTTTCTTACCCAGTTTTTAAAACAACTTGGATATAAAAAGATAACGGTGAGGTTTGGCAACGATCCTGTACCGACGAATCTGAATTAAAAATATGATCAGATCATTTACAAAATATATTGTATGGATTGCAATAATCATAGTTGCAATTATCACACTCAGCAAACTTGACATATTGCCATCATGGAATATATTCAAGTCGTCGCCATTAAAAATCGATGACACTCCCATATTAATAAAAGAAATAAATGCATTGGCCGAGCTCTCAACTATTTCGGTGCGTGATGAAGTGGTGGTAGACTCTATTATTGTTGATCCGGCTGCTGTTGCCCTGCGAACCTTTACCGGAATTACTGCAACGCCTTTCGCACCGCTATTCCCTCAGCTCGTAATCATAGCAAAAGGTGAAGTAATCTGCGGAACCAATCTTAAAAAATTAAGCGATACTTCAGTACAAATTTTTGAAGACTCTGTTTCGATCATCCTTCCGAAATCCGAAATTCTTGATGTCATTGTCAATCCATCAGGATTTGAAACTTTTATCGAAGAAGGGAAATGGACTGACGCAGCCATTACAGCAGTTAAAGTGAAAGCCCGGGAAAAAATGAAATCCCGTACACTCAATCGTGGTACATTGGCAGAAGCTGACAAGAGATCGATACTGCTGATTTCGAATATGCTGACTGCGCTGGGGTATAAAAAATTTTCGGTACAGACCTCACACGTTTTCTAGACCTCCGAGGTTTTATAAACCTCACAGGTCTGCCGGCCATCGCTATGTTTCATTCCCCTGTACATTCCTTCCGAATTAAACTGCAAGCTTACATTTGCCTGCGCGTCCACTCCGATCATACCTCCTTCGCCACCGATCGGCAGCAACTTGTTCAACACCACATCCTCCATTGCAGTAGCAAGACTCCGGTTCTGGTACAGCATTTGGGCATGTACATGGAAAGCAGCAACTGATCTGATAAACAGCTCACCATGACCTGTGCACGATATGGCGCAGGTTTGATTATTGGCATAAGTACCCGCGCCAATTATAGGACTATCACCCACTCTTCCAGGAGGTTTGTTCGTCATTCCACCGGTACTTGTGGCAGCGGCAACATTTCCATATTGATCGCAGGCAACTGCGCCAACGGTTCCAAATTTCTTTGCTCCGTTTTCTATTGAGGAATGATCCAATACAACTTCATCTGATTGTTGAGCAGCTTTTAGTTGCTGATACCTGTATTCGGAATAGAAATATTCTTCTGTTTCAAATTCTAATCCTCTTTCTCTTGCAAATGACATGGCGCCTTCGCCGAAGAACAACAAATGTGGACTGTTTATCATGATTTCTTTTGCCAGCAATACAGGGTTTTTTACCTGGCTGATGCCTGTAACAGCACCTGCTTCCAGGCTTTTCCCGTCCATTATTGAAGCATCCATTTCGTGTTGCCCGTTTGCTGTAAAAACGGAACCACGCCCCGCATTAAACAATTCACAGTTTTCAAGACTTACTGTAGCCGCAGTAACCGCATCAACAGCAGAACCACCTGCCTTTAAAATATCATAACCAGTATCCACAGCCTCCTGCAACGCTTTCAGGTATGCCTTCTCCTGTTCAGCAGTCATCAACGATTGCAGTATAGTACCCGCCCCACCGTGTATCGCAATTGCAAATGCGCCCATGAATCAAACTGTTTTTATGATGAAGGCTGTAACAGCCGGATACATTCGTGTAATAATTTTTCTTTATTAATGGCCATTGTGCCAACTTCTTCGCAGACCAATCCCCCTGCAATATTCGCCATTTCGGCCATCAACAATTGATCGTGTGTTGCTGCATATACAAGAGAGGCCACTGCAATTACAGTGTCTCCTGCCCCGCTTACATCGGCAATACGCCTGAAATGTGAGGGGATAATTTTAGCGACATCATCAGATTGAAAAAACACTCCTTTTTCAGACAATGTAATGAATGAGATATGGTGTAAAAGCTGCTGTTTTAATTGTGCATGAATTTCTCTTAAGGATTCTTCATCAACTTTATCGTGCAACACATTAAGTCCTTCTTTTACTTCTTTGAGATTGGGTTTAAATATATCTACTCCTTTATATGAAAAGAAATTTTTCCGCTTCGGGTCAACGCTGGTGATAATATTTTTCAACTTACATAACGCAGTCACTTTTTGTATCAGCAGTTCAGTCAATATTCCTTTATTATAATCTTCAAAAATGATCACCTGGGGATTTTCCTGCGCAATATAATTTTGAATGGCCAGTAGCAATCTGTTCTCATCTTCGTATTCAAGGTCCTTTGTAATTTCATTGTCAAGCCGCATCATCTGCTGATTCCTGCTGATAATGCGCGTTTTATTTGTAGTGACGCGTTTCGCACTGCTGAGTAAAAATGTTGTATTGATATTGTTCTCTTCAAACATTTTTTTTAAAATCACGGCATCATCATCTTTTCCTGTTACCGACAAAATGGATACCTGCGCCTCAAGTGAAGCAAGGTTCAGCGCAACATTTCCTGCTCCGCCGATCCTGTAGTCTTTATGTTGAAGCGATACAACGGGCACCGGTGCTTCCGGCGATATGCGGTCTACCCGACCCCAGTAATAGGTATCAAGCATCACATCACCGATGACGCCAACTTTAATATTTTTAAAGCCTTCGAATAGTTTTTGAAAATCCGCACTTTGCATATTATGCAGCGTTTTTAGCATTTCGACCTGCAAGATAATACAAAGGAATACCGGCAAGTGTAATGGCCAGGCCCCAGGCTGCATATTTGGTTTTAAACATCAGTAACAGGATGCAAAATGCCGTTCCTATCACCATATAGATGGCTGGTAACAATGGATATCCAAATGCCTTATAAGGTCTTTCCATTTCAGGCCTTTTTTTCCGCAGTATAAATATCCCTGCAATGGTAAGCACGTAAAACATTACCACTACAAAACTGATCATATCCAAAAGATTTCCGTACTCGCCACTCAGGCATAAAGCTGCTGCGACAAAACACTGCGCCCATAATGCCCATTGCGGCACCGCATTACTATTTAATGTGCCGGCACTTTTAAAAAACAATCCATCTTTTGCCATGGTATAATAAACCCTCGCTCCGGCTAATACCAATCCATTGATGCATCCAAAAGTTGACACCATTATCAGTACAGCAATTATATAGGTGCCACTGGTACCAAATATTTCAATTGCCGCAGAAATTGCCAGCCGGTCGGCCTGTGGATAGGCAATACCCTGTAATGGTAACACGTACAGGTACATCAGGTTAGTTGTGACATATAAAAATGTAACAATCAATGTTCCCAAAAACAAAGCGAGGCCAATATTCCTTTTTGGATTTTTGATTTCACCTGCAATGAATGTAACGTTGTTCCATGAGTCGCTGCTGAAAACTGATCCGGTCATTGCAGCAGCGATGGCACCAATTAAGGCCACTCCCGAAATCGGCATCCAGCTCGTTGGAACTTTCCCTTTTTCATCCACTCCCAAATCCTGAGCAGCACTCCATGCATTTTGCCAGTTCTCCGTCCAGTGACTTTCCTTTACCAATAGAAATCCAAACAGCATCAATCCAAACAGTGCAATCAGTTTCGAAGCGGTGAAGATGGTCTGTATAAGTTTACCACCCTCAATTCCACGGGTATTAATGTAAGTAAGCAAAACGATGATCAGTATACTTGTAACCTGCGCGGCACTCACCTGTATAAATCCCAGGTCGGCAATAATATTGGACTCGCCAACTGCAGGAAAAATATAAGCTGAAAACCTTGCGAAAGCAACACCAACGGCGGCGATCGTTGCAGTCTGAATCACTGCAAAAAAACTCCACCCATATAAAAATCCCATTAAAGGATTATACGATTCTTTTAGGTATACATACTGACCACCGGCTTTTGGAAACATTCCACTCAATTCTCCATAACTCATGGCCGCCACGATAGTCATAAAGCCTGTTATCAACCAAACAAATATCAACCAACCAGCACTGCCTACATTTCGGGTGATATCTGCACTCACAATAAAAATGCCCGAACCTATCATAGATCCGGCAACAATCATTGTTGCATCCAGCAACCCCAGAGATGGTTTGAATTCTTTTGTTTGGGACATGAGTAAAGAGTAGTTGAAGAAATTAAATAAAAAAATCCCGGATGTTATCCGGGATCCCAATTTATGAAATGTATTGTTTGAATTACTTTTTGACCTTGGTTTTATTGTAGTCCTCATTCAAACCGGCCAGCACTTCAGTAGTAATATTATATGTGGTGTCTTTGTAAAAAAGAACATTGATAGTACTGCTGTAGGAAAAAATATAGGAATATCCCCTTGTTGAATTATATATAGTGAGGAACTCATTTATCTTCTTCTTTAATTCCTCCATCGTTTTTACACCTTCCTGCTGAATATTATTTTCCATGGAACGTTTCTGGCCTTCAAGACTTTCCATCTTACGGGTATACTCGCGTTGGAAATTCTCAGCTTCTATTTGGGTGATAGCATTACCCTTTTGTATAAACGTGATTCTTTCATTTTCTATTTTCTGAAATGCACTGTTCAGATCTCTGTCAGCTTTTTCTTTTTTCCTGTCAAAATCAGTCATTTTCTCTTTATAATATTCGTAATGCTCCTGGATTGTATCCAGATCAACATAAGCAATCTTCAACGTTTTTACTTCCACTGAATCAGTGACCTGACCAGTTGGAGTTACAACGGAAGTTTTCTTATCTGATTTGAAATGCAGGAAATAAAGGATCGCCACCGCGACTAAAAGGATGATATTAAGTGGAAGTAAAATTTGCCTCATGGATGCTTTTTTGCAAGTTATAGAGTTAAATACTAATCAGGAGACAGGGCGCAAATTTAGTAAAGCGTTAACAGCCCGGGTACGGCATAAAAAAAGAGCAGAAACATTGTTTCTGCTCTTTAGTGTTTTATAAAGATTATTCTTCTTCGTCGAAACTCATCACTTCACGCGTTGTCTGCAGCAATTCATATTCTTCCTTGCTACCTACAATCATGTTTTCAAATTCCCTCAAACCGGTACCGGCAGGGATATGATGACCGGTGATTACGTTTTCTTTCAATCCAAGCATGTCATCACATTTACCCTGGATAGCGGCAGATGACAATACTTTCGTTGTTTCCTGGAACGAGGCAGCTGAAATCCAGCTCTGCGTACCCAAAGATGCTTTGGTGATACCCAGCAATACCGGCCTTGAAGTGGCTGGATTGGCATCACGGAATTCAACAAGCTTCTTATCAGAACGGCGGAGGATTGAATTTTCTTCTCTCAGTTCACGAAGGCTTACGATCTGACCGGCTTTCAATTTGCCTGATTCACCAGGTTCAGTAACCACTTTCTTATCATAAATCCAGTCGTTCTCCTGGTTAAATTCATAACGATCTTCCAGATCTTCTTCCAAGAAACGGGTATCGCCCGGATCAACAATTTCAATTTTTTTCATCATCTGCCTTACGATAACCTCGATGTGTTTATCATTCAGCCTTACACCCTGTAAACGATATACTTCCTGGATCTCATTCACAACATATTCCTGTACCGCAAAAGGACCTTTAATCGAAAGAATATCGCTCGGAGCAATCTGTCCATCAGAAAGCGGTGTACCAGCTTTGATAAAGTCACCATCCTGGGCAAGAATCTGGCGCGTCAACGGAACAAGGTATTTTTTAATTACACCATCTTTCGCTTCAACGATAATCTCGCGATTACCACGTTTGATCGCACCGAAAGTGATAACACCATCGATTTCTGATACAACCGCAGGATTACCCGGATTTCTCGCTTCAAACAGTTCGGTTACACGTGGAAGACCACCCGTGATATCTCTTAATTTACCCAATACCCTCGGAATTTTCACCAACACTTTACCCGCTTTTACTTCATCGCTTTCTTCGATCACGATGTGCGAACCAACCGGCAGGTTATAGGATTTATTTTCACCGGCACCCTGGATAATTAATGAAGGGATTTTTGTCTTGTCTTTTGTATCGATAACCACTTTCTCCCTGTGACCTGTTTGCTCATCAGCTTCTTCCCTGTAAGTAACACCTTCGATAACGTTATCGAATTTGGCAGTACCTGAAATTTCTGCAAGGATTACGTTGTTGAACGGATCCCATGTACAGATCACATCGCCTTTTATCACTTTATCTCCCTCTTTTACTACAAGTGTAGATCCATAAGGAACATTATTTGTGATAAGAAGTCTATCATTTTTCACGTCCATTATCCTCATTTCACCTGTACGGCCAATAACAATTTCAACTTCCTTGCCGTCGTTATTAATTGACTTCACAGTACGCAAACCATCAAACTGAACAGTGCCGTCAAATTTCGCATTTAGCCGTGATTCAACTGAAGCAGAACCCGCAACACCACCCACGTGGAAGGTTCGGAGAGTAAGCTGTGTTCCAGGCTCACCGATTGACTGGGCAGCAATAATACCTACGGCATCACCACGCTGTGTCAGTGCACCCGTTGCCAGGTTCAATCCATAACATTTCACACACACACCACGCTTGCTTTCACAAGTCAGTACCGAGCGGATATCAACGGTTTCCAAACCACTGTTCTCTATCTTCTCTGCAACGTCCTCTTCAATCAATTGTCCTGCACTTGCGAGCAATTCTTCTGTTTGAGGATCATATACATCATGAAGTGAAGTTCTTCCTAAAATCCTATCGTATAATGGTTCTACGATGTCTTCATTATCTTTCAATGCACTGATGTCAATACCTCTTAATGTTCCGCAATCTTCTTCAGTGATCACCACATCCTGCGAAACGTCAACCAATCGACGGGTAAGGTAACCGGCATCCGCTGTCTTCAGGGCTGTATCGGCCAAACCTTTACGGGCACCGTGAGTGGAGATAAAGTATTCCAATACACTCAATCCGTCTTTAAAGTTTGCCAGGATTGGATTTTCAATGATCTCAGATCCTGATGAACCACTCTTACGTGGCTTAGCCATCAGTCCACGTAATCCGGCAAGCTGTTTTACCTGCTGCTTACTACCACGCGCACCCGAATCAAGCATCATGAATACCGAGTTGAAACCTTGTTTGTCAGTGGCCATTGCACGGATCAACGTTTCAGTTACTTTGGTATCCACCCTTGACCAGATGTCAATGATCTGGTTATATCTTTCATTATTAGTGATAAGACCCATATTGTAGTTGTCCCAAACTTCCTGTACTTCACCGGCAGCCTGATCAATCATATCCTGTTTCATTTCAGGAATTACAAGATCTTCAATATTAAATGACAATCCACCCCGGAACGCCATACGGAAGCCTAGTTCCTTAATCGCATCAAGGAATTTAGCTGTAGTGGGTACGTCGGTGATCTTAATGATTTCACCAATGATTTCCCGGAGATTTTTCTTAGTAAGCAATGCATTCACATAACCCACTTTTGGAGGAACCATCTGGTTGAAGAGGACTCTTCCCACAGTGGTTTCGATAAGTTTGTTCTCCAGACTGCCATCATCATTACGCACATTCGTTTTCACCTTGATGAAAGCATGAAGATCAACTCTACCTTCATTGTATGCGATGATCACTTCTTCTGTGCTGTAAAAGCGCATCCCTTCACCCCGAACTGATTCAGTTGGCAGGTTCTTTTTCCCTTTGGTGATATAATACAGACCCAATACCATGTCCTGTGAAGGAAGGGTGATAGGCGTACCATTCTGCGGGTTAAGTATGTTATGTGATGCCAGCATCAGCAATTGTGCCTCAACAATAGCTGCATGGCTTAATGGAACGTGGACCGCCATCTGATCACCGTCAAAGTCAGCGTTGAACGACGAACACACCAGCGGATGAAGCTGGATGGCTTTACCTTCAACAAGTTTAGGCTGGAAGGCCTGGATTGACAAACGGTGAAGTGTCGGTGCACGGTTAAGCATAACCGGATGGCCTCTCAATATATTTTCAAGAATATCCCAAACAACAGCTTCCTTGCGGTCAACCAGTTTCCTGGCCGATTTCACTGTTTTTACGATACCCCTTTCAATCAATTTTCGAATAATAAATGGCTTGAATAATTCAGCTGCCATATCTTTTGGTAATCCGCACTCATGTAATTTGAGTTCAGGACCTACTACGATAACAGAACGACCGGAGTAGTCAACACGTTTACCCAAAAGGTTCTGACGGAAACGGCCTTGTTTACCTTTCAGTACATCACTCAATGATTTCAGCGCGCGTCCACCTTCTGCTTTTACAGCATTTGATTTACGGCTGTTATCGAACAATGAATCAATCGCTTCCTGTAACATCCTTTTTTCATTACGAAGGATAACTTCAGGCGCTTTGATTTCCAACAGACGTTTCAAACGGTTATTACGGATGATCACCCTGCGGTAAAGGTCATTCAGATCAGAAGATGCGAAACGGCCACCATCCAAAGGAACAAGTGGTCGCAATTCTGGCGGAATAACTGGGATATATTGCATCACCATCCATTCAGGACGGTTAACAATTCTTGAATTGGCATCACGGAACGACTCTACAACACTGAGCCTTTTAAGGGCATCAGCTTTACGTTGCTGCGAAGTTTCTGTAGCTGCAGCATTTCTTAAAGAGAAGCTGAGTGAATCCAGATCAATCCTGCCGAGCATATCATGAACTGCTTCAGCACCCATTTTGGCGATGAATTTGTTTGGATCCTCGTCAGGAAGATATTGGTTGTCTTTTGGAAGCGTATCCAAAATATCAAGGTACTCTTCCTCTGTCAGCAAATCACTGGGATTCTGACCCTTATCTACCCGGATACCAGGCTGAATCACCACATATCTTTCGTAATAAATGATGGATTCCAGTTTCTTCGAGCTTACTCCGAGGAGATAGCCGATTTTATTGGGAAGGCTTTTGAAATACCAGATGTGTACCACGGGAACAACCAATTTGATATGGCCCATTCTTTCTCTGCGCACTTTCTTTTCTGTTACTTCAACTCCGCACCGGTCGCATACAATGCCTTTATAGCGGATACGTTTGTATTTTCCGCAGGCACACTCATAATCTTTCACCGGACCAAAAATCCTTTCACAAAACAACCCGTCACGTTCCGGCTTATACGTACGGTAGTTAATGGTTTCCGGCTTTAACACCTCACCAAACGACCTTTCAAGGATCGAATCGGGTGATGCTAAACTGATCGTGATTTTTGAAAAACTGGCTTTGGGGCGGTTCTCTTTTTTAATTGCCATAATGAAATCCGTAGTTTTTTTAAACCGTATTAAGTTTGCAGCAAAGTTTTCCCTTCCGTCGGGCTACCGATCAGAACTATTGATAATCAATAATTTATTTCTTTACGAACAAGGAAAAATGCCAGCATGCCTAAATTAAGGAGGGCAAAGTTAAGGATTACAGTTCAAATGGCAATAAATTTTAAGGGCTTGAGGAGAGTATGTGGGTATCATTGAAACTGCCATCTGATAACGTTAAACTTTCCCCTCCAAGGATAGCTGATTTTAGCCTATCTAGCTACTGATATTACTGTCACCCGCTGGCTTTTTTCGATGTTCAGCATACTTCAGCCTGATGACTTCCTGAACAGGCACATTCTGAATATGGCTCTCCAACCACGATATAATATCCAGATACATGAAAGACCTGCTTTCGAGCGGATTTCCCTCATAACTTTTCAACTTGTCCCTCAATACCCCAAATGCTACTCTGATTTGCCGGGGATTGAGATGAAATGACTTCCGGATAAAGGCAAATATTTCCTTCTCCACCACGCTAAGGTTCTCCATTTTTGCCATAAACCGGTAAACCGACTTGATCAGATATTCAAGGATCTCAATGGTGCCAAGTTCGTAATGTGCAATAAGATGCAAAAGTCGGGCATAACATTGGAGGTCTGCCCTCAGATCAACTTTTAAATTGATAATTTTATTCAGATAATCAATGGTTTTATCATTATTCCCGCTACCAAAATACAAGCAGGCGATTTTATAATAAAAGATAAGGGCCCGATGCCGGTCGAGTTGCAAATGATACTCACTCAGCATTTCCTCTATATACGGAACGAGTTTTAACCCCTGGGTAAAAGTTCCTTCCAAAAAATGCCGGTTTATTTTAGCTGTATAGAGATACACGAAGGTTTGCACCCGGTTATTTTCCGTTACATGCGCATCCTTCGATCGGTAATAATTTTCAAACTGATGTATCAACGAAATAAACTTCTCCGTGTTCCTTAACATAAAATGCGCATTCAGCAGGTTATGCATACCCTTTATGAATTGCTGAGCTTCAATTTTGCGCATGAAAGGTTCTCTTTCGAACAGGTCAACCCATCGCTGTGCATATCGATAATACAAAATGAAGTCCTGCAGGATAAATCCGTACCAGGCATAGCTTTGATACAGATAAAGCTTTTCATAAAACCCTGCTGAGGAAACGGCATTTTTAGGCAGATTGTTTTCGAAAAACTGTTTCACCAGCATTTCGTCTTTTTCATTGCGGGCGTGGCCGAGCTTGATATATAAACCGTAAAGCTGCAAAGACAGGTTACTGAGTTTGCCCATCATTGTCAACCTGTCGTTAAGTTCATCAACTTCCCGGGAGAGTTGCTCGGCCCTGTTCTCGAGACTCCTGGTGATATGCAGGGATTCTATCTTCTTTTCAAAAAATAAAGCTTGCAGCCAGTAAGTGATCTGGTTATGCAATCGCGACTGCTCTTTGATTTTTGCCAGTACTTTTAAACTCTGGAGGTAGAGTCCCTTGTTGTAGAGAATCCTGGCATAGTCCAGTTGTTCATGAAGCTGGATATCTATATTATTTTCATCCCGTAAAATCCGGAGGCTGGCGAGTATCTGTTTGTAGAGGTGCGCCTTTAAATTAGACAGTTGTGCCTTTTTGATACCCCTGTTCCGCTTAAGTAGTAATTCCTCATCATAAGCCTCCATTTTATCAAGTGCATCAAATAAAAGGATGACTTTCAGGTCTTCCGTAGCTACGTTTCTTTTCACAAACAGCTTGAAATTCCGCTTTTCCGCCTTCTGGAGCGTTTTAACTAACTGAAACAATTCATCTGAACTGAGGTTGGGCATCGTAGACAGCTTTCTTAAGAAATCAAGCCAGTTAAGGGTTTTAGACCCATTTTTCCTTTTTGCATAGTGTAAAGTACCATGCAAAATGTGTTTAACTGCAAATTAAAGGTAGATACATTCGTAAATGATTATGACCCACTCTTTTTTCTTAACAGAAATCAGGGCGGTAAAATTACACCCCGTTTTTCTAATTTAATATCCGCTTATGGTTTCAGACAAAATTTTCATTTTTGACACTACCCTCAGAGATGGTGAACAGGTACCTGGCTGTAAGTTAAATACCACCGAAAAAATTGAAATCGCCCTCGCCCTTGAAGAACTGGGCGTGGACATTATTGAAGCAGGGTTTCCCATTTCCAGCCCCGGCGATTTTGAGTCAGTAATGGAAATTTCCAAAGTTGTAAAAAACGCAGTGGTCTGCGGACTATCAAGAGCGGTTCAAAAAGATATTGAAACCGCAGCCGCAGCCTTGCGGTATGCACAAAGACCAAGAATTCACACAGGAATTGGCACATCTGATTTCCACATCAAATCAAAATTTAACAGCACCCGCGAAGAGATATTACAACGTGCAGTGCAATGTGTAAAATGGGCCAGGAACTACACCGATAACATTGAATTTTACGCAGAAGACGCCGGCCGTACAGATAATGAATACCTGGCTCGTGTAATCGAAGCAGTGATTGCAGCCGGTGCCACTACCGTAAATATTCCTGATACAACAGGTTATTGCCTTCCTCATCAGTATGGAGCGAAGATTGCCTATCTCAGAAATAATGTTCCTAATATAGATAAAGCAGTGATCTCCTGCCATTGTCATAACGATCTCGGCCTCGCCACCGCCAACTCAATAAGTGGTGCTATTAGCGGTGCGAGACAAATTGAATGCACCATAAATGGCCTTGGTGAAAGGGCCGGCAATACCGCACTGGAAGAAGTGGTGATGGTTATAAAACAACATCATGATCTGGGCCTGCATACAGATATTAAAGCCGGACAGCTCTATCCAATCAGCAGGTTGGTTTCCGATACAATGCGTATGCCTGTTCAACCCAACAAAGCAATTGTGGGTGCAAATGCATTTTCACATTCTTCAGGAATTCATCAGGATGGCTTCCTCAAAGATGCACAAACCTATGAAATCATCAGACCCGAAGAAGTGGGTGCAGAGTCTTCACGAATAGTACTAACGGCAAGGAGTGGCCGCTCAGCACTCGCATACAGATTTAAAAACCTAGGGTATGAATTTACCCGTAACGATATTGACGTTTTATACGAACAGTTCCTTCGCGTGGCGGATGCAAAAAAGGAAGTACATGATCAGGATCTTAGTGAACTGGCCTCTAAATATCACTCAGAAACCAGTTTGGTTTCTTAACGGTTGTTTTCTCATGTGTATTAGTTTCTAATCGGCGTGGTGTTTTCACCACGCTTCTTTTTCGAAAAAACCCCGGAGCATTTCCGGTTCTGAATAAAAATTATGGGTAAGACTTTATTTGAAAAAATCTGGAATAGTCATGTAGTGAAAACTATTGATGGTGGCCCTTCAGTTTTGTATATCGACCGCCATTTTATTCATGAAGTGACATCACCGCAAGCCTTCAGCGGATTGGCGAAGCGGGGACTTCCTGTTTTCAGACCTCAACAGATTGTAGCTACGGCCGATCATAATGTTCCCACAATCGATCAGCATCTTCCAATTCGCGAAGAATTGTCACGGAAACAAGTTGATCAACTGATTACCAACTGCAAGAATTTCGGCATCAATTTATACGGCCTTGGACATCCATACCAGGGCATCGTACATGTGATTGGTCCTGAGCTTGGCGTAACACAGCCCGGTATGACTATTGTTTGTGGCGACAGTCATACATCAACACATGGTGCATTCGGCACCATCTCATTTGGTATTGGAACCAGTGAAGTGGAAATGGTGATGGCCACTCAATGTTTGCTGCAGAGCAAACCAAAAATGATGAGAATTAATGTGGATGGAGAATTGAATAAAGGTGTTTTATCAAAAGACATTATCCTTCACATTATCGCACAACTTTCATCAAGTGGTGCAACAGGATATTTTGTTGAATATGCAGGATCAACTATCCGTGGTATATCGATGGAAGGCCGCATGACGATCTGCAATATGAGTATTGAAATGGGCGCAAGAGGTGGTCTTATTGCACCGGATGAAACCACTTTTGAATACCTGAAAGGAAAAGAATACAGTCCAAAAGGCGAACAATGGGATCAGGCAGTTGCTGAATGGAAAATACTTTATTCCGATGGCGATGCCTTTTTTGATAAAGAAATATTTATAAACGCTGAAGATATTCAGCCGATGATTACTTATGGCACTAACCCCGGAATGGGCATCGGTGTGGCGCAAAACATTCCATCAGAAGAAGAAATCAATGATAAGGAGAAAGCAGGATTTATAAAATCCCTGCATTATATGGGTCTCACTGCCGGACAGCCGATTAAGGGTCAGAAAGTTGACTATGTTTTTATCGGGAGCTGCACCAATTCGCGCATTGAAGACCTGAGGCTTGTAGCAGATTTTGTAAATGGAAAAAAGAAAGATCCGGGTGTTGAAGTTTGGGTGGTTCCCGGAAGCAAGCAGGTTGAAAAAGCTGCACAGGCTGAAGGCATAGATAAAATATTTGAAGCAGCAGGGTTTCAGTTGCGACAACCCGGATGTTCTGCCTGCCTGGGTATGAATGAAGATAAAATTCCTGCAGGGAAATATTGTATCAGCACGAGCAATAGAAATTTCGAAGGTCGTCAGGGTCCAAATGCCCGTACACTACTTGCCAGTCCGCTCACTGCGGCATTGGCAGCAATTACCGGCAGGGTCGAAGACGTAAGAGAACACCTTTGAAGTACGAAGTGCGAAGTGCAAAGTTTGAAGTGAAAAAATACAAAGTGAGTGGGTGAATTAGTGAATGCCTGAGCATCTGGCTGTTTTATTCACGATTGTCGATTCACGATTCACGCAGGAGGCGGCTGTTAATTCACCCATTGACTCATTCACACATTGACAATAAAAGAGAAACCAGTACAATGAATCTTATAACGTCAACAATTATTCCGCTGAATATTGAGAATGTGGATACCGACCAGATCATTCCTGCGCGATTTTTAAAAGCAACGAGCCGGGATGGATTTGGGAAAAATCTTTTTCGTGACTGGCGATATGAAAATGACAATGATGCTCAGCCGAAAAATGACTTTATATTGAATAATCCGCAGTGGAAAGGGTCTATCCTTGTTGCAGCAAAAAATTTCGGCTGTGGTTCAAGCAGAGAACATGCAGCATGGGCTTTGAAAGATTATGGTTTCGATGTTGTGGTGAGCAGTTTTTTTGCCGACATCTTTAAGAACAATGCGCTGAATAATTTCCTCTTGCCTGTTGTGGTATCTGAAGATTTTTTAAAGAAAATTTTTGCTGCCGCTGATATCAATCCCGACCAGCAATTAACAATCAATCTTGAACAACAATTGATAAGTATCGACGGCACTGCTGAGAAAGAAAACTTTGAAATTAATAATTATAAAAAGACCTGTTTGATCAATGGGTACGACGATATTGATTTCTTATTAAGCATCAGAGATGATATTGAAGCTTTCGAAAAAACAAAAGAGAAGTCAGCAGTGACTGCATGATAAATCTGGAATATAACAACATCACTAAAGTTTATGAATAAAAATATTGCTGTCATATTAGGAGATGGCATAGGACCTGAAGTCACTATGCAGTCTGTGCGGATCCTCGATGCCATTGCGGAACAATACAATCATCAGTTCAGCTATGGGTATGGATTGATGGGAGCTGATGCAATTGACAAAACCGGCAATCCGCTACCAGACGATACTATTGATCTGTGCAGACGAAGCAATGCGATCTTATTTGGTGCTATCGGCCACCCGAAATATGATAACGACCCGTCAGCAAAAGTGCGTCCTGAACAGGGATTATTGAAGCTGAGAAAATCATTGGGTCTTTTCGCAAACATTCGCCCCATTTCAACCTATTCTTCACTGCAACATCTTTCGCCTTTAAAAGCACATCACCTCGAAGCAGTTGACTTTGTGATTTTCAGAGAACTTACAGGCGGCATATACTTTGGGCAGAAAGAAACAAATGCTGAAAAAACACAAGCTTCAGATCTCTGCATTTATTCAAAAGAAGAAATTGATCGTGTATCCCATCTGGCATTCCAATATGCACTGATTCGCAAAAAGAAACTGCTTTTGGTTGATAAGGCCAATGTACTTGAAACCTCACGACTTTGGAGAAGATGTGTGCAGGAAATCGCTATACAATATCCTGCAGTAACAACGGAATTCATGTTCGTGGATAATGCCGCAATGCAGATCATCATCAATCCAAAACAATTTGATGTGATATTGACCGAAAATATGTTTGGCGATATTTTAAGTGATGAAGCCAGTGTATTAAGTGGCTCACTTGGCCTGCTGCCATCAGCTTCAATCGGAACAGATAATGCTTTGTTTGAACCTATCCATGGTTCCTATCCGCAGGCGGCCGGGAAAGATATTGCTAATCCCGTGGGTTCAATTCTTTCTGCAGCAATGATGCTTGATTATTTCGGTATGCATGAAGAAGCGGAGAAGATCAGGGAAGCAGTTAACTGGACATTACAAAATGGATTTGTTACTAAAGATATTGACCCGGTAAATTTTTATTTCACTTCCACCATTGGCGAATTGATCTGCGATTATATCGCGAATAAAATACCCGGTGTAGTGAACAAGGCCAATATTGAGTTAAGAAAATCGACAATTATTTAAATTTTGTCGTGAAGTTCTTTGTTATTTGATCAGGTGGGCGTATATTCGTTTTACACGCTTCATCAATGTTGAATAAAAGGTTTAATAACGTCATCAATACAGTCGCAGTAATTATTATTACTGTCGTGGTGATTATTATTCCTGGCATTCCCGGAGGTGGTGTATAAATCGGATTTAAAATCAAATCATACAAACCCGCCTCCAAAAGGCGGGTTTTTTTATGCCTGCTGATAAAATGTCTATTATGAATTATTATAACGAGCATACGGTTATCTATCACAATGGTGATTTTGTAAAAGCTGCTGAAGCCAAAATGGATTTCTACAGCCAGTCACTCCACTATGGTTATGGCGTATTTGAAGGGATTCGTTCTTACAAAACCGCTGGTGGCGAAACAAAAATCTTTAAAGCATTTGAGCACTATGAAAGGCTTAAACAATCAGCCCTGGCTGTAAATCTTCCTTATGAATTTGATAATGAAGTACTGATCAATGCCACTTATGAATTGCTTGAGTTAAATGATTTGCAGGATGCTTATATACGGCCACTGATTTATGCACCGGCAAATATGAGTTTTGTAAAAAACACCACTTCGTTTATCGTTATTGAAGTATGGGAAATGCAACCTTTCCTCGGTGATAAATTGCTGAAAGTGATGACATCTTCTTTCCAGCGCCCAAATCCCAAAGGATTTAAGATTCATGCAAAGGCAACCGGCCATTATGTGAATTCATTATTGGCCAGCCAGGAAGCAAAAGGTCATGGTTACGATGAAGCTCTCCTGCTTGATATGAATGATTATATCGCAGAGGGACCAGGTGCAAATATGTTCTTTGAAAAGGATAGTATTTTGTTTACCCCTTCAACAGGAAATATTTTGCCTGGCATCACTAGAGCAACAGTATTTGAATTGGGCGAATTACTCCGCATCCCGGTAATAGAAAAAAAATGCACCCTCGAAGAATTGAAATCAGCTGACGCTGCATTTTTTTGTGGCACAGCGGCCGAAGTAATCGGATGGCATTCTATAGACGAATATGAATTTCCCAGGCCATGGAAAGAATCTGCAGGCGCGTTGATTCAAAAAGCATACTCAGCAAAAGTAAAAGATGAAGTTATCCCCGAACCATTAGAAACGATCAACTGATATTATAATTATAAATTCAATGACAGCCATCAACAAGTATAGCAGAACGATAACTCAGGACGTAACACAACCGGCCGCACAGGCCATGCTTTATGGAATTGGTTTAACAGAGGAAGATCTGAAAAAAGCGCAGGTGGGTGTTGTGAGTATGGGTTACGACGGCAACACATGTAACATGCACCTTAATGATCTTGCCGCAAAAATCAAAAAAAGTGTGTGGGAAAATGACCTGGTTGGATTGGTTTTTCATACAATAGGCGTGAGTGATGGTATTTCAAATGGAACAGATGGTATGCGCTATTCACTCGCCAGCAGAGATATCATTGCTGATTCAATCGAAACTGTTTGTGGCGCGCAATATTATGATGGATTGATAGCAGTACCCGGCTGTGATAAAAATATGCCGGGATCTGTGATTGCAATGGGCAGATTAAATCGTCCTGCAATAATGGTATACGGCGGAACTATTGCCCCAGGGCATTACAAGGGCCAGGATCTAAATATCATTTCTGCCTTCGAAGCGCTGGGACAAAAAATTGCAGGCAACCTGAGTGATGCCGACTTTAAAGGCATAGTAATGAATAGTTGCCCTGGTCCGGGTGCATGCGGCGGTATGTACACTGCCAATACCATGTCGTCAGCGATAGAAGCTATGGGCATGAGCCTCCCCTACTCTTCTTCCAACCCTGCACTCAGTCCCGAAAAACAAAGAGAATGCGAAACTGCAGGTAAGGCTATCCGTGAGTTACTGGAAAAAGATATCAAACCCGCAGATATCATGACGCGAAAGGCATTTGAAAATGCACTCACTGTAGTAATGGCGCTGGGCGGATCCACTAACGCTGTTCTTCACCTTATTGCCATTGCGCATAGTGTTGATATCGTATTAACGCAGGATGATATACAGGTTGTAAGTGATCGGGTACCATTCATTGCCGATCTTAAACCAAGCGGTAAATACCTGATGGAAGATCTGCACAATATCGGTGGTGTACCGGCAGTAATGAAGTATCTGCTTAAAAAAGGATATCTGCATGGTGATTGCCTTACAGTGACGGGCAAAACAATAGCCGAAAATCTTTCTTCTGTTCCC
>JANPJC010000108.1:0-12772 GCA_031425315.1 Chitinophagales bacterium | reverse complement strand
TGCCCAAGGTAATGAGTTAAGCAAATATCATTTAGAGGCAAATTTTGCCTATTGGCATAGTAGCAAAATTGAAAACCCAAAAAAGTGGGACAATATTTTGCAAGCCTATAATCAACTTCTGCTAATTGAATATTCACCAATAACAGCACTAAACAGAACTTATGCATTGGCACAAGTAAAGGGTAAGCAAACAGCAATTATAGAGGCAGAAAAATTAAATCTAACAGACAATCATTTTTACTTTTCCTTGCTTGGTTTTTTACATACAGACGTCGACAATATAAAAGCAATTGAAAATTTTGAAATAGCATTAACTTTAGCAACGACGAATGCAGACAAATCAACAATTACTAAAAATTTGTATGACTTGAAAGAGAAGAAAAATGATAGCCTATGAATTGAAAGGAGGTGACTTGTCTCTTACATTTTTAAGATACAAAAGTGCAGACACCGAAACTTTAAGACTAATTAATGAAATTAAAACAAATGTCAAAACTGCATTAATTAAGAAGTATAATAGTTTAATAAAACATCTTAAGCCAAATGACAGATTTGAATTTCAACAAATCCCAGTAGACCAAACACTTTCAGACGATGAGTTTAGGCTACTACATTTAAAAGTGGGCTTGTTATACCGAAACATAACTTTTGAAGGAGTTGACGACTTTGAACCTGAAGACGATGCGGACTTTAATTGACATAAACTGCAGCCAGCGTGGCTTCTGGTCTTCACCCAGCTTCTGTTCGTTCTGACGACTTACAGGAAATCAGCATACCAGAGCGCCATTCACCTCGCGAGAGAATCAATCAATAAAATTGACAAATGAAAATATTGAAAACTATTATCCCGGGATACCATTTATCAATGATCTTCATGCTTGCATTAATGGTAGCAAGCAGTAGCTCCTGCCACCCTACTCATAAACACTCTAATCATTCTTCTAATGATGGATTTGCAATTGGTTCTTTAGCAACCGCGAAAATTGATTCCCTGTTAATTTATAAGGCTGTCGATGAAATAAATCTTGGAAAGCATGACGAAGTACATTCCATGATCATTTTCAAGGACAATAAAATTGTCTTTGAAAAATACTTCTCCGGACACACATACAAATGGGATGGCCCAAATTATCATGGTGAGTTGATGAATTGGGATAAATCTACTCTTCATGGTGCTAAATCTGTGAGCAAAAGCATCACATCATTATGCTTGGGAATCGCAATAGAAAAAGGTTTTATCAAGGATGTTCATCAATCTATTTTTGATTATTTACCTGATCACCAGCAGTTGAAATTGAATGGCAAAGAAAAAATAACTATTGAGCATTTGCTGACCATGACTTCCGGTTTGGAATGGGTGGAATGGGGCCCATCTTTAAGCAGTAAAAAAAATGATATTGTTGGTATCTGGTTCCAGGATAAAGACCCGCTCACATTTATCTTGCAGAAACCTCTTAAACATGATCCCGGAACTGCTTTCACCTATTCAGGTGGAAACACAATAGTGTTAGCTGAAATCATCAGGAATGCAACAAAAATGGACCTGGCTAAATTCTCGGAAAAATATTTATTCAAACCATTAGGCATTGATTCTTCTGATTGGAATCTTCGATTTAATAATGGCGTTATTGAAGCAGGTGGTGGCCTGGAGATTACACCCCGGGCTATGACAAAAATTGGTGAGCTGTGCTTAAATAATGGAACATTCAGGAGCAAAAAAATCATTTCGGAAAACTGGATTGAAAAATGTTATACCCAGTTCGCAAACAACAATAATATTTATATACCCGGACACGCATCGGGGAGTCATGGTTACTCATATTCCTGGTGGTTAAAATCATACAAAAAGTCAGGGAAGGAAATCAACATGTTTCATGCAGTGGGCTGGGGCGGACAGGAAATAATCATCATCCCTGAATTAAAAACAGTAGTTGTTTTTACCGGGGGAAATTATTCCAAGTTTTCAACTACCTTCTCATTGATTGATAAATATATTCTACCGGCAATTCAATAAGCTATTTGTAATAGGATAAAACTTGAGCAATTTCAGCAAACCTCCGTTTCATAATACGTAGCCGGGAAGGCGGAAAGGACGGAAAGGCAACGGGAATAGCTATTGATAAAGCAAATTCAATAAAATTTCTAAATGTATTCTTCCCGTTTCCTCATTCCCGTTCTTTCCGTCTTCCCGGCTATGTATGATGAGGTTCATGATCGCTGCTATTCAAAAGGAGTAGCCGGTAAGACGGTAAAAGCGGAAAGATTCGGAAATAGTTGCTGCGACAGCATAGTATTCTAAAAATTTCTAATTGAATTCTTACCGTTTCCTCATTCCCGTTCTTTCCGTCTTCCCGGCTATGTATTATGAAATTCATGATCGCTGCTATTCAAAACGAGTAGCCGGTAAGACGGAAGGAACGGAAAGAAACGGAAAAGATTAAAAACAGCGAAAAATTCACTTAAATGTTTCAATAGCTTTGACAGTGGGGTAATACGTTAGTGAACGTGAATAAAGCTTCTGGTTGATTTTGAATCTTCAGGAAAACCAAACCAATTTCCATTATTCGCATTGCGGTCAAAATGGATATTTCTATTTTGCACAACATTAATGAAATCGACTTTTAAAAATAATAATCAACGATTGAAAATATGAGAATCATTCAGCTTAAACATCCTCAACTTGGTAGAAGGATAGCGTTGGTAAAAGAACCCAACCTGGTATTGATCAATCATTTTGAAAGTGTTTTTTCATTAGCTCAGTTTGCTTTGACAAATAAGCAATCACTTACAGCATGCATACAGGAACATCTAAGCGATGAAACCATAAACTATGACAAAATTTATAATGGTCATTCAGATTGGAAAATGCTGCCAGCCATTGACCATCCAGCGGGACATGAACACTGCATGGTTTCAGGAACAGGATTGACGCATAAGGCAAGTGCGCAAAACCGTCAGAAGATGCACCAGGCACAAGCCGATAATCAGCTTTCCGACAGCATGAAAATCTACCAGTGGGGCGAACAGGGTGGTAAACCGGCGACCGGGCAGATCGGAACGCAACCTGAATGGTTTTATAAAGGAAATGGCAGTATTCTGAAGGCACATAATGAGCAATTAGTACTCCCTAACTACGGCGATGATGGCGGAGAAGAACCTGAAATTGCGGGCATCTATATCAACGACCGGCAGGGAAATCCTCACCGTATCGGATTTGCAACCGGTAATGAATTCAGCGACCATGTGATGGAAAAAAAGAATTACCTGTACCTGGCACCTTCCAAAATCCGTACCTGTTCGATTGGTCCAGAGTTAATCATCACTGATTCTTTTACAGACATTTCCGGTGAGGTAGCCATTGAAAGAAATGGAACAATACTTTGGCAAAAACATGTAAAAACAGGGGAAGAAAACATGGCCCACAGCCTTGAAAATCTTGAATACCATCATTTCAAATACGAAAACCATCGCCAACCCGATATGATTCATGTTCACTTTTTCGGAACAGGAGCATTTAGTTTTGGAGAAAATATCCAACTGCAGGAAAATGACGTGATGACCGTACACTGGGAAGGAATGGGTAGAAAATTGAAGAACCCCTTACAGATAGATCATCGTCCGGCGGAATTAGTGGGAGTGAAAACACTCTGAAATTTTAGATTACGATTCAATGTCGTTGAAATAAGATAAATCGACCTTCTGGCGGTGCTTTTTTGAACCTCATAGACTCATAGTTAAATACAAAAGAAAATTCTATGTGCGCTATGTGACTATGTGGCGGATGTTCTCTTGGGAGACACCATTATGAAAAAGAGTATGTCTTGATCCGATCCGTTCCTTATTTCAACGACATTGATAGCCGATTGTCAATCGTCTTCCCATGAATTCAAAAATGCACTAAGGCTGAGTACGATAACGCATTTGTCGCTGATGTCGTTCAGGCATGGATCAAATTAGGCAGGCAATAGGCAGTACGAACAGTCAATGCGTAATTAGGTGATAGTTTACAGATTGAAAATACTATCGTTATAATTGGCAAGCACAGTTAAATAAAAAGTGAGATGGAAAAAGAGTTATCGAAAAAACTGGAATAAGCGGGAGTAATTAATTAAAAGTGGCTATGCGGAAGAACACCGTGAAAAGACGGGAAATAAATTGTAGGTGATGCGTATATTTATGAGTTATCAGAAATTATAATAGACCTTACGTAAACTAAGAAAGTTTTATGAAGAACATTAGAATGACAGTTGTACTCATTGTTTTGTCATCATACACCTTTGGACAAAATCTCTACACCGAAAAATTTGACAATTGTAAACTAAGTCAATTTTGTCTTGACTGCGGAGAAGTAAAAGCCCAACCGCCGCAAACTTTATTAAAATTGGTGGTTGTTGTGGAGTAGGCCCGGAGCAAATTAAAGCTATGCGTAAAATCATTTATCAATAGCTTCGTTTAATCGTCAGTCCCAAAATCTTTCGGGATAATTCTGACCCAGCCGCGGAACCCCGGCCTTTTCTTTTCAAGTTTAAATTAGTACTATTGTCAACCGGCCGCCGGGCAGACGGCCGCCTTCACTATCGTTTCGGTGGCCAGGGAAATATGAAAAATCTGTCCTACTTGAAGCCGTCCATGTTTGGGCAATTTTATAATGGCAGAAAGACCATCATATCCATTTATTCTTATTGATGATTCAACTGGTTATCTTGACTTGGTTGATAATGGTGAACAATTGTTGATTTCAAACGCTCTTGGTTTTATTAAGAGAGTTCATTATAATTTCCAGGGTTACGACAAAAATGGTTTTATATGGAAAATCTCAGACGTCGACTCGAAATATCAAGTAAATGGATTGACAAAGATTTTGGCATATACATTTTACAACCCGCAAATAGAAGTAGCAATTACATGGACTAAGGTAAACTTCTATAAGCTTGATGAATTAAAAATTAGTATTTGCCAGCAAGTAGATAGAGACGACGATATACTCACACAATATGTAGATAAGGGAACCATCAAACAACAGATCAGTAATTGCAAATCATTTGATGAAATAATTAGTTCTCTAAATAAATATGTTTTTAAAGTGGACGAGGATGAATTATGGAAAGATCATCTGGAGACAGAATAAAATTGCCTAAATCATCGGTCTTGCGCAATACGGGCTGACGAATATATCTGGTCGACATGGACACGGATCAGCTTTGAAACCCGTAATTTGCTTATATGATATACTTGTATTTGAACGTAATTTTGAGATCCATCCAATTCGGGCAATAGGTTTTTCAATGATTTATATATACTCGGTGGATAAGAAATATCAGAATATGTTTTCAAAAAAAAAGGCTGAATAAAATTCTGGACCAAACTACATTTATCTTCTTGTCTCCAATTTTAGTGCATGTATTATTGTTAATGATTTATACATAGCATTTAACGGCAGTGGTAAATGACTGCATTGTAAATAATGTCAGAATTGGGATTTATTGGATTAGGGGATTTTGGGATTTTGACAGCGATTAGTGTGATTGAAAGTTTGATGTAAAAAATGCGCATGGAGTGGGCGAGGGTAGATGATGATTGACTTACAAGATTTTGGATTATGTGATGAAGGTGCGTTTAGTTTAGGGAAATGATTTCCGGAGGTGATATATCATTAGATATTGCAAATTGAAAAAAGGGATTACTCTTAAAAGAATTCGCGTAAGGTCAATCCAATAATCCCAAAAATCCCAAAAATCCAAATTCTGACAATTGAATTCGCGTAAGGCCAATCCAATATATGTTTTCTTTATTCTTGGTCCAATTATATCAACAGTGCTTACTGGAGGAAACATACTCAGTTCAAGAATCAAAGAATTTTGAGATAGTGCTTTAGAACTATCCCCAACATGTTGCTATAATCAATCCGGGCAGGTACTACGGGACTTCAATCCTGAAAGCTTTCGCGAGAATCCTGACCAGGCAATTGTAATTTTGTCTGGCAGTCATTAGATTTAATCACCCAAGCGAGTGCGCGCCAACCGGACGACAATAATACGGAAGTCCCGGCGTGACATAAACCTTTAGCGTTGTGCGTCATGCTAAACATTTCGATGGATAACTTCTACAACAAATATGATTTTTTTAATCTGACAATTGTCAATACTCCCATTGAAACAGCCAAAAATGAAATCAATGAAATAATTAGTAATTGGTGGGGAGAAATAAAAATTACGCATGGTGTTGTGAACTTAAACAAAGTAAACCCACCACCTGAAATAACCCCAGGAGGCGTACATTTTACCAAAATCTTAATATGGGAGCCTAAAAATAATCCCAACGTGACAGCCGTTTTCGTAAACCTACAGGATGCTTACGACAGTTTAATTCATGTATGGAATGAAAGATTTGGAAAAAATGCAATCACATTAAGACTTTCAAATGACAAAATCTGCACATACCCTCATCATGAAATAAATATCAAAACAACTAACAAAGAACAAAGGATAGTTTATACTCATCTTGAATCAAAGTGGGAATTTTTTCAAGGAGGGCCTATTCAAGATTTTGAAAATCCAGACTATTATAAAGCAAAGAAAATAAAGGACAGATTAGATAACAATATAGTTAACGAGTATATGAGTAAACTAGGATTTGAAATTGGTTCCAACGACTTCTATCAATCGTCAAAGGAAGGAGTTTATTTTGAGCAATTGTCGTGGAAAAAATGAAATGCACGAACGCACAAAATATGGCCTTTGCAATCCACGCAGACGGAACATGACATATCGGAAAATTTACGCCAATATCCCATTTGGCAGCATCGGCAAAGTATTCAGTGCCTTGCCCGTTGCATCCATTATTGCATTGCGGATGGCAGGTGCACAACCAATAATAGCAGCCTCGCCTGCGCCGGAAGATGGAAGATCTTTGCGGTCGATTAACACTATTTCGATTTTCGGGATATCGCTGAAGCGTGGGACCCGGTAAGAAGAAAGTCCGGCATTTATAATTTTTCCATTTGCAAATTCGACGGCTTCAAACAATGCACCACCCAGTGCCTGTACGATAGAACCGATTACCTGGTGTTCCAGATGATGAGGGTTAATTATCGCACCGCATTCGAACGCCTGCGTAATGCGAACTACTTTTATTTCTTTGTCGCCATTTACTTTTATTTCTGCACAGGTAGCTACATAACCGCCTTTTTCAAAACCACAGGCAATTCCATGGCCATGATCTTTGGCTTTTGAAACATTCCAACCAAAATTTTGAGCCGCCGATTTCAAAACAGTAATCAAACGTTCATCTTCTAAATTCTTTATCCTGAACGCAAGCGGGTCCATTTTGATCAATCGCGCCAGGTCTTCCATATGACATTCCCGTGCAAATACGTTAGCAGTAGTAGCCAGTCCCCGATAAGAACCCTGCCTCAACGGTGAATTAGAGCCAACATGTGCTACCTGCTGGTTAGCGGCTCTATATTGGGTCTTCAATCCGGCGCCGCCTGAATTGTAGTTAATAAATTTCCAGGCACTGATAGTACCGTCTTTATTCACTCCGGCATTTACTTCAATAACGCCACCGGGTCGAAAATACGCCCACACAAATTCTTCCTCTCTTGTCCAGACAAGTTTAACAGGCTTTTTCGCTTCCTTTGCCAGGCGCGCAGCTTCAATAGCCGCTTCGCCACTATGCTTCCCACCATATCCTGATCCTGTATCCGGCATCATTACTCTCACTCTCTGTTTATCCAGTCTGAAAGTCCCGGCTAGTTCTTCCTGCACCCCAAACGGACGCTGGGTACCTGCCCATACAGTCAATTTATCGTTGACCCATTCTGCCACTGCGGCCCTTGGTTCCAGCGGTACGTGTGCGATGTAGTGGATGTTATAAGTAGCAGCATGTTTGATATCAGCTGCTGCTAATCCGCGTTCAAAATCCCCATTTGTTGTACCCGAATTTCTCCTGCCTGTATCCCCTGAAACATTTTTCACCAGGTAGTCAAAAATGTTCGCATTTGATGGATGATCATTTTTTTCTTCCCATTTTGCATTGATCGACTGCAGAGCTTTGGTTGCAGACTTTACATCAGGTGCTGCCACTCCGATAAAATCCCCATCCTTCACAACAATAACACCCGACATATTTTTTGCCTGTGTCAGATCCGCATCAATGAGCTTTGCTCCATAAGATGGCGCACGCAATACTTTACCATACAGCATACCCGGCAACTTCATATCTGAAACATAAGTATGTTTACCCGTGATAAAATTTCGTTGATCTACCTTGGGCAACGATTTGCCTGCCACCTGCCAGTCTTTTGCTGCAATCACCTGAACATTATCCGAAATTGCAAACATGAGTTGCTGACCTTTTGTAAGCGTCCCATAGCTTATTTTTTCATTGGTGACAACATTCAATACCATCCCTTTTTCAGTTCTTAATCCCGTTGCCTTTGTGTTCCATTTTTTGGCTGCCATGTCTAACAGGCCCTGTCGTGCCGCTGCTGAAGCTTTACGCAGTTGAGTACCCATTTGCGGAGTAGTGAGGCTTCCGTAAGTACCCGCATCATATGGTACCAGGTCCGTATCTCCCATGATCATCTTTATTGACATAACAGGCACCATCAATTCCTCTGCAACAATCTGACTCAATGAGGTTCGTATGTTCTGTCCCACTTCCACCTTACCGGTAAAAACACTCACGGTTTCATCTTCGCCAATATGTATCCATGATTCTACGCCTGCCGGCTCTGAGGATACTGCTTCAGCAGGATTTTGGTTACTAAAAGCGAACAGATCTTTTACTACAAATACAACGATTAGTCCTCCGCCGGTGATCTTAAAAAATTTGCGGCGGTCAAGTGCGAAATCATAGTTCGATTTCGGTGGAAGCTCGTCAACGTTTGGCTCAAATGAAAGGGAAGAATAATCTGAACTGTCCATGGTGAGTAATTTATGGTTTAGTCGCCAGCATGATGGCCTTGAGAATGTAAGGATGAGCTCCGCAACGGCAAATATTTTGGTTCATCGCCTTTATAATGGAATCTTCGGTAGGATTATTATTTCTTTTCAACAGCGCCGTTGCCATCATGATCATGCCAGACGCACAATATGAACATTGAAAAGCGTCTGTTGCAAGAAAAGCCTCCTGTACAGCGTGAAGCTTTCCATCTTTTTCAAGGCCTTCGATGGTTGTGATCTCTTTGTTCGCTGCGTTGCCAACAGGTATTATACAGGAGCGCTCAGCGTTGCCATTTATCAAAACTGTACATGCTCCGCATACTCCTTCCCCGCAACCATATTTGCTACCAGTTAAATCGAGGTAATCGCGCAAAACTGTCAGTAATGCAACATCGGGATCTACCGTGACTTCGCGTTTGATGCCGTTAACATTTAGTACCATGAACCTGCTTTTATAATACTGTAATTTACAAAACCGGAACGATACACAAGCCTCACTTTTGAAAAGACGTGTTGTGCGCAGGCGTGATGTAGTCACCAGGTCTCAAAACCAGTAATCTTTTAGAAAAAAATCTGTTTTTTTGTAATCGGCCGCCGGGCAGACGGCCAACTTCGTTATCGTTTCGGCGGCCATATAAACACGAAATCCCTGAACTGCGTGAAGCCGTCCAAGTTGCAGGCAACGGTAATACTATCGGTCTTTAATTCAAATTTTTATGGAATTTATGTGTCAGACCATCTTTAGATTTAAACATTACAATGCAGGTAAACGCTAAGTGTTTATAGTTGGACGGCTAAAGTAGTAGGCTATAATAATTTAAAGTCTGTATGGACAATAGCTTTACATTGTTGCTTTGTTCAATTTCGGGCTCAAGTGTGTGGCCATCATGATTTATAATTCTGACTACCCATTAATAAATTTGACAAGCAGACGTTAAAACTCATCACTAAGCATTGCCCGGCCAAACGGAAGACAATAACACGAAAGTCCCAGCCTGTATAAAGACATGAAAGTTAGCTTATGATATATATGCGAAATACTGTTGCTGTAATAATAATCTTGACATCCATTTTTTGTCAATGTAATCCCAACAACTCAATTGACTATCCAAGCGGTGGGTATGATTATCCCAATAATAATGAAATTGTCGATTCCAGCTTTTTCTTTTATCCCTTACAGAATGTTGCCTCTAGAAGTGACTCTTTTTATTTCTCTTTATATTATCAAACATTTCAACTTTTTGAAGAGAAAAACCTGAGTTTATCTCCTCAACAAATTGAAATATTCAGGTTTTTATATGAATATTCCGAGGGAACAGTCATCATCACACTTACGCAGAACGAAATTTTAGTGAAGAAAGGTAATGTTGCAGATGCATATGACATTATGGAAGATAATTTGACTGAATTGGAAAAACAACACCTAAACTATCTCCAATATTTTATATCTCCTGACAGCATCAAAAATATCCCATGGCGACGGGCTGCCTTTGATTCTGTAAGTAAGGAACAACCTCAATTACTTGACTCTAAGTACTATAAAAATTTGATTGAAAAAAAATTTAGGATAAAATCCTATGGGTTTACAATTAACAAAATTGAAATATCAGACAGCAGTTATTTTGAACTGGTGTCTGGATTTAATAAATCTGGTTTTTGGAGTTTTCCGTATAGACTTCCCTGTGAACCACTTGCGACGCATGCATCAGGATTTAGTTTTGAAGCCAATACCCGGAAAAAGTATAATGTTGTGAATGGCTATAGTTGTCCGGATGACACTACCAATTTTGTAAAAGCTTGCCAGGCGCTTATCAAAGCTGCCCAAATGGATCAGGAAATTAACCTTATCTGGGATGGATCGGTTGACACTACAAAATTATAGCCGATGAGTAAACTCGACAGCAGGCCATTAGGCCTGTAAGCGTTCAGGAGAATTCAAATCGGTGGCAAAACTTCACCATTGGCTTTTCAATTTTAAGGTAGTACTATTGTAATCGGCCTGTCGATACCGGCGGGAGCAGACAGATCATGAAATTCCGTACTACGCTTAGCTGTCCACGTTAGCTGCAATGCATGACGACATTATTAGAAAGAAATATAGAAATAGTTTTTTGTAGGCATGGCCTCACAACCAATCCTTTCGGCCGCATCGATTATGCCTTATAGTCCAACGCCTTCTTTACCGATCTCTGTAAGTTCAGGTAATTTCCCGATGGAAATACTGATATTGTAATGTTTAGAGATGATTACAAAAAATGTCCGACCACCACTATCCATTTGATCACGCTGAAGAATGGTTGGAAAGGGCAAGGATTTCTAATTTAATCAGTTATTTGATTTTTGCCTTTCAGAGTGAAGAGCCAAAGTCTTCTCTAATATTTCCAAACTATCGTCTGCACTACCTGATTTGGAATATATTATCACTCCCTTTTCATTTAACAGGAAAAGCTGTGGTATGCCCATATCAGATCCAAATGCCTGACAGATTTCAGGTTGATTAAAAACATTGACCCAATTGATCTCATTTGTCTTTATAAAATTCCGAAGTTTTTGCTCGTTTGCGTCAGTGCTGAAAGAAAAGACCTCCAGGGAGTCTTTATATTTGGAGTGTAACTCCTTCAATCGGGGGATCTCGCCCACGCAAGGCCCACACCAGGTTGCCCAGATATTTACTAAAACTAATTTCCCTCCAGGCGCCGAAATTGAATGCGTTGCCCCTTGCAAATCTTTGAATTTTTTGTTTTGCAAAGGCGCTATTGTATTCAGCGCAAGTCTGTTTGGATCGAGCCATTCCAGGATAAGTTTCTCTTCGAAAGTACCTGTGTGTATTGGTTTAAGATTCTTATTATATAACCCGAGTAACTCCTCTTTCGAAAACTTAGGATCGCCTAGTATTTCAGACATGAAAATCCAGGTACTATATAATAGATTGGGATACTTTTTTATGAATTGAACACCCTTTTCCTCAACAGCATCTGAATATCTGTTCAAATTGCTTAACACAATTGAATCCACCGCTATGAAATCATGATTATATAATTTTTCATATGCATCGAGTGTTTCTAATTCAGCTTTTGCGAAATGCTCAAACTTACTTAATCCTCCATCTATAAAACTGATCACTCCCGATGTTTGTTCAACATTAATGATATCAGTATCCTTATCGAAGCGAACTAGTAATCTACAATTCTGTTCTGTTAGAAAATATCTATGAAAAGCAGGTGGGTGCTTAGAAGAAAAGTAATTTATTTCAACTACAGGGAATTTTTCTGGAAATTCAATTACTTCAGCAATTATATTGGATGAATCTTTATTTAGCGGTATAGCCCGAAATCCCTGGATTACCTGCACACCTATATTTTTTTTACTGACCTCTGTACCCGAAAACTTTACCTCAATATTGTAAAGCTTCTGACTTATTGCACTTTGAGATAAAAGGAGAAAAAATAAAATCGCAACGGAATAAAATTTGGTGTGTTTCATTGCAGAAAGATTAGATTTTTAAAATAACGACTCCTTATTGGGATGCCGTAATAGGTTATGCTATAGCTAAAATATAAAAAAAACAGGAATTAATATCCTTTGCAGGTAGAAGCATTATTGCAATTAGCGACCGGGGAACAAAGGCTGCCAGTTCATTACAATTTAGCTTTGATACTCTTAAAGAATTGATAAATCGAAATGGTTTTTGGAAAACCTGCGCAGTAGGGGCGACAGAATATATTTTGATCTGCTGTGATGCTGACCCGGCGACAAATCCCCGTTAGTAAAGGGATCCATTACAATTTTTCTACCACTGGCACAATAGCCAGAGATACTGAAAAGGA